>PEYN01000136.1 GCA_002774355.1 Candidatus Marinimicrobia bacterium CG08_land_8_20_14_0_20_45_22
TGTCTATTCCCATGTGTAACACCTCCTGTCTTTTCCTATTTTAATATCTTCTACCAAGGTTTAAACACTTTATCTTACAGTCTCAAATACATTATATGAATTTTCAGATAAAATAAATGCATACACAGTTTATGTTGGGAATCCAATACTATCAAGTACATTAGAAGAATATGTGTCAAAAATTAATTATTCTATGTCCAAACCTATAAAAGGCGAGGTTCTTGAATTAGAAATTACTAAAGAAGATACAACCTCCGGAGGGGAATAGAGTATATTGCTCCGCAGACACGATGCGTCAAACTGGAGTTCAGAGTTTTTTATTATTGCCACGAGTTTTACCTGTCCGCCAGAGGCGGAACTCGTGGATAACAGAATATCAATAAAAGGGCTTCAGCCCAAAAGATCGGACTAAAGTTCGGATTTGTGAGAGTGATCGATTCCACGAACTCCGCCAGGGTCGGACAAGTTCATGTTGTGGCAATAGTTTCGAGTCTTAACTTTATAAATATGACATATTCTTTCTTTGTGGATATAATACTGTAATAGGGTACAGAGTAAAAAAGCGATTGATAAATCAAATATAGGGTTTTAAATTTCCACTGTGAATAAAATAACAATGTTAAGGAATTAACAATGAAAAGAAAAAACAGTAAAACCGTCCCGGAAAAAAATATCGAGCGTCTGCTCCTTTATCGTCGGCTTTTAAGTAACCTTCGACTCGAAAGTAAAAAGAACGTATTTTCTCACCAATTGGCGCAGATGTCGGGCGCCTCACCTGTTCAGGTTCGTCGCGACTTCATGCTCATCGGCTATTTCGGTTCACCAATTCACGGCTATGACATTGATCAATTGATCCAAAGCATCAGCGAATATATTGATGCAATGGATATTCAGAAGGTCGCATTAGTCGGCGTCGGAAATTTAGGTCGTGCAATTTTAGATTATTTTCAAGGACGAGCCGATAAATTGGCGATCACGGCTATATTTGACCGTAATCCAGAAAAAGTTGGTCGCGTTTTGCATGGTGTTCATTGTTATCCAACGGAAAAAATCCAGGAAATCGTGAAAGCGGAAGGAATTAACGTTGCCATCATCACCGTTCCGAAAAGTGACGCACAGGATGTTGCAGATCGTTTAGTTCAGGCTGGAGTATGCGGCATAGTCAATTATGCTCCGATCAAACTTAACTTATTTCCTGAAATCTATGTTGTCAATCGAGATATGTTGTTGACTGTCGAAAAGGTCGCTTTTTTTGCACGGCGTCATATAAGAAAGGAAAGTTTATCGTGAGCATTGTTGTTGAAACAATTTTGTCCAATCATCCGAATGCGAAGAGGGATTCTTTGATCCCGATTCTTCAGGAAGTTCAGGAAAAAGAAGGCGTTATCAGTCGTGAAGCGATAGCAAGTATCGGACAAAGTTCTGGAATCTGTTAAGCGTGAGCTGAAGATTGAGCCGGGAATGACATCGCGGGATGGTTTATTCAGTCTTGAAATCGTCGCCTGTATGGGCGCGTGCGGTTCGGCTCCGGTGATTTCCATTAATGGTGAAATTTATGCGGGTGTTGAGCCGGATAAAATTAAAGGCATTCTGAACACCTATCGCCGAAAGGAATCCAGCCATGTTAAATAGTCCCGATGACCTTTACGTTGATAATAAAAATTTAAATGCAGAGTGCAATCCGGTTTTGGAAATGCTTAAAATCGGTCCAACATGTTCTGATGTCGAATTAATTGCCCCAAAAAGAGCAGAATGGTTATCTAAGATTCGTCGTGAATCCGTCGATAAACCGGTAATTTTCGTTGGAATGGGAACATGTGGATTGGGCGCTGGCGCCGGAAAAACACGCGCTAAAATCGATGAATATCTGAAGACAAATCAGATAGAGGCTGAAATTGTTGAAGTTAGTTGTATCGGATTGTGTGTAGATGAGCCGATTGTGGAAATTCAATTGCCCGGGAAAAACCGAGTCGCTTTCAGGAAAATCACGGAAAACAAAGTGGAAAAACTTTTAGATACATTGTTAAAGCGACAAACGCTACCGGCTGAAAATCAAATCTGTCAGCATCGCTCTGAAAAGTCAACCCCATGGGAGAATGTCATATTTTTTGACGAACATCCATTTTTTGCGCCTCAGACGCGCTGGGTACTTGCTAATTGCGGAATTATCGACCCGAATAATATCGATGAATATATTGCGTACGGAGGCTATCGTGCACTGATCAAAACGCTGAGAAATTACACGCCTGCTGAAGTTTGTGATATGATGGAAAAGAGTGGGCTTCGCGGACGCGGCGTCGCTGGTTTTCCGACTGGCAAAAAGTGGAAGTTTGCGCTTGCAGAAAAATCCGACCAGAAATATTTCATCTGTAACGCCGACGAAGGTGATCCGGGCGCGTTTATGGATCGTGCGGTGATCGAAGGCGATCCGTACAGAGTGCTTGAAGGTATGACTATTGCTTCTTATGCGATTGGGGCGTCAAAAGCCATCATCTATATTCGTGCAGAATATCCACTTGCTGTTCATCGATTGCGTGAATCTATAAAAAAAGTTAAAGAATATGGTCTGATAGGAAATAACATCCTTGATAGCGGATTTAATCTCGACATTGACATTATAATTAAGATGGGCGCAGGCGCATTTGTTTGCGGTGAAGAAACCGCATTGATAGCTTCTATTGAAGGTAAAAGGGGAATGCTGCGTCCCAGACCGCCATTTCCTACGGTTAGTGGTCTTTTTGGAAAACCAACCGTCATCAACAATGTTGAAACGATAGCAAATATTCCGATTATTTTAATCAACGGTGAAGACCGGTTTTCATCCATTGGAACAGCAAAGAGCAAAGGCACAAAAGTTTTTGCGCTGTCCGGAAAAATCAGTCGCACCGGCTTGGTCGAAGTTGCGATGGGAACGAAACTGCGCGAAATCATTTATGCAATAGGCGGCGGAATTCCAAACGGGAAAAAGTTTAAAGCGGTGCAAATTGGAGGTCCCAGCGGCGGTTGCATTCCGACTCAGCATTTGGATATAGAAATTGATTATGAAACATTACAGACTGTTGGCGCCGTTATGGGATCAGGCGGGTTAGTCGTAATGGATGGAACGACGTGTATGGTAGATGTCGCAAAATTTTTCATGGATTTTATTCAGAAAGAGAGTTGCGGGAAATGTATACCTTGCCGTGAAGGAACCAGACGGATGCTGGAAATACTCCAAAGTATTACACGTAGTCGAAGAAACGAATCAGGCAACGAAGCGCTGGAACGATTCAAAGGGATCATGTATCTCAACCGTTTAGCGAGTGTTATACAAGATACAAGTCTGTGCGGACTTGGTAAAACATCGCCCAATCCGGTACTTAGCACGCTTAGATGGTTTCGCGACGAATATGAGGCGCACATCTATGAAAGAAGATGCCCTGCCGGTGTTTGTACGGAATTGTTGATATATGAAATCGATCCAGCAAAATGCGTAGGCTGTACTTTGTGTGCGAAAAATTGCCCCGCAAATGCGATTATTGGGAATCCCAAGACTCCGCATTTTATCATAGCTGATAAGTGCATAGGCTGTGGCAGTTGCGTCGAAGTATGCCGTTTCAAAGCAATAACCGTTAAATAAGCGAGGTCTATAAGTGATTACCGTAGAAATAAATAATAATAAAGTTACATGTAATCATGGGGAAATGATATTGACTGTTTTAAAACGAGAAGGTATAAAAGTTCCTACATTGTGTCATCTTCCAGACCTATTTCCGACGGGAGCATGTAGATTGTGTGTTGTGGAAGTCGAAGGAATTTCGGGATTGGTTCCCAGCTGCGCTTATCCTGTAAGAGATGGGATGAAAATCAAAACGCATTCTCCGCGTGCGATTCGTGCGAGAAAAACAATTGTCGAACTCTTGTTGGCAAATCACCCCGACGATTGTTTATATTGTGTTCGCAATGGTAACTGTGAACTTCAGTCTTTAGCGGAAGAATTGGTAGTGCGCGAACGGCACTATTCAGGCAAGAAAGACGAATACCAAATCGATACTTCCAGTCCGGCGATCATCCGCGATCCATCAAAATGTATCCTTTGTGGGAAATGCGTTCGCGTATGCGAAGAAGTTCAGGGTGTCAGCGCTATTGATTTTATCAATGTGGTTGTAGAACAGTCGTGGGCACAATTTTCAATGAAGGATTGAACGTATCGTCTTGTGTTTATTGTGGGCAGTGTGTAGCGGTCTGTCCAACCGGCGCTCTTCGCGAAAAAAGTAGTATTAAGGAAGTGATGGATGCACTTAATGATCCGACTAAATTGGTCGTTATCCAGCATGCGCCTAGCATTTCCGTGACACTGGGCGAAGAGTTTGGTTTGAAAATAGGTCAAGACGTCATGGGAATTATGACGGCGGCGATGAGACGCCTTGGTTTCGATCGAGTTTTCGATACCGCATTTTCCGCAGATTTGACAATTATGGAAGAGGCTTCTGAATTGGTTTATCGCATTCAAAACGGCGGCAAATTACCGATGATGACCAGTTGTTCTCCGGGGTGGATTAAATATGTCGAAGAATTTTATCCGGAATTTATCGACAATCTTTCCACATGCAAGAGTCCTCAGCAAATGATGGGATCCATCATAAAGAGTTTTTATGCCGAAAAACAAAATATCGATCCAAAGTCGATTTATAGCGTCTCGGTCATGCCTTGTACAGCGAAGAAATTTGAAGCCGAGCGACCTGAATTAGCGCGAGACGGCGTCCCGGATATAGATGCTGTTTTAACAACGCGAGAGTTGGCTCGAATAATCAAGATGCGCGGATTAGACATTAAAAATATGGAACCGGAGAACGCCGATTCTCCGTTTGGCGAACGTAGTTCCGCCGGAAAACTTTTTGGAGTTACGGGTGGGGTCATGGAAGCCGCCGTTCGTACGGCTCATTTCTTAATTACAGGGAAAGAAATGGAAGATGTTAAGATTCAGGGTCTTCGCGGATTGGAAGGTATCAAAGAAGTTCATCTAAAAATAGGCGAAATGGAAATTGGATTGATCGCCACGAGTGGATTGGGCAACGCCAAAAAAGTCCTTGAGCAGATAAAATCTGGAAGGAAGGATATACATTTCATTGAAGTTATGACTTGCCCGGGAGGTTGTATTACCGGCGGCGGACAACCTTACAGCATCAATAAGGAAGCAATAAAATCCAGAATGAAAGCACTTTATGAAATCGATCGCGACGCCATGAACCGCACTTCTCATAATAATCGCTATATCAAAAAATTATATGAAGAATATCTCGAGAAACCATTAGGCGAGAAGAGTCACTATCTTCTGCATACACACTATAATAAAAGAGACGTTATCAGATAGTATTAATAATGCCGCGCGATAAAAACCAACCGCTAATAATCACGATCAAAGATCGTTGTCGATTGTGCTATACTTGCGTTCATGAATGCCCAGCTAAAGCAATTCGAATAGCCAATGGACAGGCTGAAATCATTCCAAATAGATGTATTGGTTGTGGGAATTGTGTCCGGGTTTGCAGTCAGAAAGTAAAAAAAGTTCTGAGCTCGACCTTTGAAGTCCGTGAGTTTCTTGAATCAGGTTCTCGCGTGGCGGCATGGTTGCACCAAATTTTCCCGCCGAGTTTCCCGAACTCGATTATCAGATAATGGTTGGTATGTTTCGAAAAATCGGCTTTGAATATGTTAATGAAGTATCCTTTGGCGCCGATTTGTACGCAAGAGAAATGAAAAAAGTTCTATCACAGAATCCAAATAAGCGGTACATCTTGACCGCTTGCCCTGCCGTGTTTGCGTATGTCAAACAATATCATGAAGAATTGATAGACCAACTTTGTCCGGTCGTTTCACCTATGGTCGCGACAGGTCGAATGCTCCGAAAAATTCATGGGAATGATTTAAGAGTCATTTTCATTGGTCCTTGCGTGGCAAAAATGGCGGAAGCGTACAGCGACGAAATGAGCGGAGAAATTGATGAAGTTCTGACATTTGCGGAGATTCGGCAGATGTGGGAGGAAGATAATATCCGTCCGGGAGACGTAGAACCGACAGATTTCGATCCGCCTTACGGCGGAAAGGGGACGATTTTTCCGATTCACAGGGGTCTTTTGGAAACATCAGGCATCGCTGAGAATTTGTCTGAAGGCGATGTAATTTCCGCCAGCGGACGCTCCAGCTTCATCGACGCTATTGTGCAGTTCGGATCCGGAGAGATTAACTCTCGATTATTGGATGTACTCTGTTGCGACGGATGTATTATGGGCGCCGGAATGACATCGAAGGGACCGATTTTAAAACGTCGGTTTCACGTTAGCGAATATGCTAAAAAGTCTCAGAGAATCCGTGATCATGCCGAATGGGAAAATTGGATGAAGCGTTTAGAAAACCTCAATCTTTCCAGAACGTTCATTCCGTTTAATCAAAGAATTCCCGATCCTGATGATGAAACCATTCGCAACATTCTGGCTAGGATGGGAAAATTCGAACCGGGAGATGAACTGAATTGTGACGCATGCGGTTATGAAACTTGTCGTGAACACGCAATCGCCATCTATAAAGGTTTAGCAGAATCCGAAATGTGTCTTCCGTACACAATCGAACGTTTGCATAAAGTGATTGAAGAATTGAATATTTCACACGAAAAATTGGATAATACTCGTCAAGCGCTGATCCAATCCGAAAAAATGGCTAACATGGGACAACTTGCCGCAGGCATTGCTCATGAAGTGAACAATCCGCTCGGTGTTGTATTGATGTACGCTCATTTACTTGCCGAGAATTGTGACAAGAATTTAGAAATTTATGATGATCTTCAGATGATAGTTGGTCAAGCCGACCGGTGTAAAAAAATTGTCTCCGGACTCTTGAACTTTGCCAGACAAACCAAAGTTCAGCACAAAGCGACAAATATATCAGAAATGATTAATAACTATATCAAAACGGTTCAAATCCCTGCTAATATTAGCGTCCACATTCTTAACGGAATTCCCGATCCGATTGCGGAAATAGACCATGACCAGATCATTCAAGTTTTGATAAATCTTGTTAACAATAGTCTCACTGCAATGCCAAATGGCGGTTCGCTCATGCTAAAAACTGCAGGTGATGTGGATTCTATTAAAATCAGTGTCGGCGACACAGGCGTTGGCATTCCGAAAGAACACATGTCAAAAATATTTGAGCCTTTCTTCACGACGAAAAAAGTCGGTCAGGGAACCGGTCTCGGATTGTCGATTATCTATGGAATTATCAAAATGCATAATGGAGATATCAAAGTCGAATCCAATAACGATCTCGCCAAAGGTCCGACCGGAACAACTATTACAATTACATTACCAAGAAAGCGGATAGCATAAATGTTAGTTATAAAACAAGTATTAACTAAAAACCAAATAAGTCGAGGAAAATAATGAGTGCAGAAGACTTGCAAAAAACAATTCTTTTGGTTGATGACGACGTCGATTTTTTAACACAAAATCAAACTCAGTTGAAAGCGGCTGGCTATCATGTAGTCACTGCCGAGAGCCAAAAAAAATGCCGAGGAATTGATTAAAAATTTGAAGCCAGACATTGCAATTCTGGATTTAATGATGGAGAATTTGGATGGTGGATTTGCTTTAGCATACCATTTGAAAAAGAAATACCCCGACGTACCTATCATCATTTGTTCTGCCGTCGCGAATGAAACCGGTATTGAATTCGACGCCACAAGTGACGAGGAAAAATCATGGATCAAAGCGGATTATTTTCTATCCAAACCGATCCGTTTTGAACAATTGCGCACAGAGATCGAACGTCTGTTGAAGAAGAATTAACCACCATGCAATATCTTCATACATTGATCGTTGATGATGAAGTTGGTTTTACTACCGATCTGGCAGAAAGTGGAGAAGAAGCGATCGAAAAAATCAACGCAATTCGTCCGGACATTTTGTTATTGGATTATAAATTGCCGTCGATGAGTGGATTGGATGTACTGGAACATGTGATGTCGAAAGACAGCGAAATGGTTACAATCATGATCACTGCATACGCTTCGCTGGAAACGGCCGTTACTGCCATCAAACACGGAGCGTTCGACTTTTTAGCAAAACCATTTGAACCGGCGGAACTCAAGAAAACGATTGCAAAAGCCGCGCAAAATTTAATCCTCGCCCGGCATATCCGCAGACTCGAACAAGAAAAACATCAGGTCAGGTTTCAATTCATTTCCATGCTTGGGTATGAATTGAAATCACCACTAAACGCCGTGGAAGGTTATTTGAACATCATGAAGGATCACCTTTCCGGAAACGACTTATCTGCTTATCAACAAATGATTGATCGGAGTTTGCTAAGAATTAATGGCATGAGAAAAATGATTGCCGATTTGCTCGATCTCACACGCATCGAATCCGGGCAAAAAAAACGAACTTTGGCAAAACAGGACATCATACCCATTGTTTGCACTGCCGTGGAAACCGCTCAACCTTCTGCACAGGAAAAGGGTATCCGGATTCAATTGCACAGCCCGAATTCCGTTGAAATGGACTGCGATTCCGAAGAGATAGAAATCGTTATGAACAATTTGATATCCAATGCCGTTAAATAAAATCGAGACGACGGACAAGTCGATATTGATATTTGGAATTTAGAGAATAAAGTAAAGATTGCGGTAAAAGACACCGGCATCGGCATGACTCCGGAAGAGAACGCCAAGCTGTTTAGCGAGTTTATCCGGATCAAAAATGAAAAGACGAAAAACATCATGGGAAGCGGATTAGGACTGTCCATCGTCAAGAAGATCGCAACCCTCTATCAAGGCAATGTTTCTGTCGAAAGTACGGCAGACGTCGGCTCCGTTTTCACGATCGTTCTCAATGCAAACACTTATCCGTCCACTGAAAATGAATCGATATGACGTACCATACACTCTTCGATCATAAACTCACTACGGTGGACGGAGCTTTTTAAAACGCGCCAATAACAGGCGCACCGACGCAATCAAATTCACCTGAGGTGGAGGAATCATCTGACATCAAGGGATGGAAAAAAGTACACGACAGTATAGACTGTCAAGAATTCCCATCCTTTGATTTAAAAAAGAATGGGAATTTTTTATGGAAAAAAGACATCACTCGGCAACCATCACAATCAATGACCGAAATGCGGCTTATTCATTCGTTGGAGAAATTCTTCATCAGTACGCGAATGAAATTCTTTTGCGCGTCGGCTATCCGATGAAAGAACAGAATGTTGCTATTATTTTTCTGATTCTTGAAATGACAACAGATGAACTTGGCGCGCTGACCGGTAAACTCGGACAAATTCCATCAGTAAAAGTAAAATCTACGACGTTGAAAATATGAATTTAGACCGAATAAAAGAACCGAATTTTAGCCAATTTGAGACTATTAAATCATTTCTTTTGGGAGAAAATGATGGTAGGTTATTTTCTCAATCCGATGAAATTCGCCGGAAAGTTTTTGGCGACGACGTTTTCATTCGAGGCATCGTTGAATTTTCAAACCATTGTAAGCAAAATTGCTCTTACTGCGGTCTCCGAGCACCGAACAAAGAAATCACACGCTATCGATTAACACGCGAAGAAATCCTGCATTGTGTCAAGATCGGAAAAGAGCAGGGAATCCAAACAATTGTCCTACAAAGCGGGGAAGACCCCTATTTTTCCGACGATTGGATCGCCGAACTAATCTCTGAAATCAAATTAAAATATTCCATCGCTATTACGCTTTCGCTGGGTGAAAGAAACTTTAAAACATACAAATTATGGAAGGATGCTGGCGCCGACCGCTATTTGCTCCGAATCGAGACGTTCGACCGAGAAGTCTATGAAAACGCGCGAAAAGGACACCGGTGGAACGATCGGCTGAAATGCGTCCAAATGCTACATGAACTCGGCTTCGAAACTGGATCCGGCTTTATGGTTGGTTTACCCGGCGAAACGGTGGATTCGCTTGCCAATTCCATTTTGGAATTGACAAAACTGAATCTGGACATGATTGGTATCGGACCATTCGTTGCGCATCCTGAGACGCCGTTTAAAAACCAGCAAAATGGCAATGTTCTGTTTTCTCTGCGAACGCTTGCAATCATTCGAATATTAAATCCGCTGGCGAATATCCCATCAACAAGCGCTTTGGAATCCGCGCAGAAAGGCGCCCGATTGACTGGTTTGAAGGTCGGCGCGAACGTTATCATGCCGTCTTTAACGCCTGAAAGGGTGAAAGCATTATACAATATTTATCCCGGTAAAAACGCCGTTCAGGATGAGACGGAATATTCATTAAAAGCCGTGCGAGAAATGATCCGTGAAGCCGGTCTGCGCTGGTCGGATTCCGTTGGCGTGTCGCCCAATTGGTTGAATCATAATCAAATTTTATAAAGGAGTTCTAATGTCTTCAGTCAGTGTTAAAGAATGGGTCAAACAGGTCGTCAAGCAGGACGAGATCGACAAATATCTCATCAACGGCGAGGATTTTATCAATGAGACAGAGATCAATTCTCATCTGTCCAAAACTGTCAATCCCGATAAACAAAAAGTTCGAGACATTTTACAGAAATCACTTGCTATCGAAAGACTCGAACCTGACGAAACGGCGACGCTTCTGAATGTTACCGACGAAGAACTATGGAAAGAAATGTACGCGACCGGTTTGGAAGTGAAGCGGAAGGTTTACGACAACCGCATCGTTTTCTTCGCACCGCTCTATTGTGGAAATTTCTGCGTTAATAACTGTGCCTACTGTGGATTTCGTAGAGATAATACCGAAGAAAAACGCAGAATTCTGACAATGGATGAAGTCCAGCAAGAGGCGACTGTGGTCATCAATGAAGGTCACAAACGCATGATCGTCGTCTATGGCGAACATCCGAAAACCGACGTTGATTACATAGCAGAAACTATTAGAACTATTTATGATGTCAAAGTTCTGGTTAAAAATAGATATAGTTCGATTCGTCGCGTGAATGTCAATGCCGCTCCGATGTCAATCAGTGATCTTCGGAAATTACATGAAGTTGGAATTGGAACTTATCAGGTTTTTCAGGAAACTTATCACAAACCGACTTATAAAACAGTTCATCCGGCGAACACATTGAAAGGAAATTATCGCTGGCGGTTGTATGCGCTTCACAGGGCGATGGACGCCGGTGTTGACGATGTCGCCGTCGGCGCGTTGTTTGGACTTTACGATTGGCGGTTTGACGTGATGGGACTTCTGTATCACGCTATCGACCTCGAAAGACAATTCGGCGTTGGTCCGCATACAATTTCATTTCCCAGATTGACGCCCGCTTCCGGCGCAGAACTTAGCACAAAATCCAACCATCTTGTAAATAATACCGACTTTAAGAAACTTGTTACCGTTCTAAGATTATCGGTTCCATATTCCGGTCTCATTATTACCGCAAGGGAAGAGGCGGAGATCAAACAGGATGTTCTGATGGTTGGTTGTACGCAGACAGACGCATCAACAAAGATCGGCATCGGCGGTTATACCGAAGCGCTGAAAGCGCTTAGCCTGGCGCAAAATGCCTCGCAGATCAAAGAAAAACAGCAGTTCATGCTCGGCGATACGCGAAGCCTTGACGAAGTCATACGCGAAATTGCCGAAATGGGAATGATTACTTCTTTTTGCACAGCTGGTTATCGATGCGGTAGAACCGGCGACAAGATCATGGGGCTTCTCAAAGGTTGCGTCGAAGGTAGATTCTGCAAACTCAACGCCGTGCTGACATTTCGCGAATATCTGGACGATTTTGCTTCTCCATCTACAAAGGAGATCGGCGAAATGATCATCCAAAAAGAAATCGACGAAATTCGACAAATCCCGTTTTACCAAAAAGGAAATCTGCTTCAGACATTTCTCGGGCTTTATGATCAAGTCAGTTCCGGCGAACGGGATGTATTCATTTAACTGGGAGCCGCTTTATGATTCTGACAAATAAAATCAGTCATACAATTCAGGACAGTATCGAACTAAAAAAGAGGCTTATAACTCTGACGGAAAAACTGAAAAACGAATTCGGAGTGGATGTTTGTTTCTGCGAAATATTCGGAAAGAGATGGTCGTATGTTGCAGGCAACCAAACGATTGGCTTTCCTCACCGACGCATTCGCTTGAACGATAAAATCGGATTGATTATCGGCGAGAATTTAATTAATGAAAAAATCGTACAATCTTTAATGGAAGATTTCAAATGATTACAACACCCAAAGGAATGAGGCTTCACATCGGTATTTTTGGGCGGCGGAACGTCGGAAAATCCTCTTTGCTCAATGCGCTGACCCGGCAAAACGTCTCTATCGTTTCAGAAATTGCCGGAACGACAACCGATCCGGTTGAAAAACCGATGGAAATGTTGCCGCTTGGTCCAGTGCTTTTCATCGACACAGCCGGAATTGACGACTTCGGCTCGCTTGGTGAAAAACGAAACAAACGCACCCGAAAAGTGTTCGACCGCGTCGATGTTGCAATTATTGTCAGCGAACCAACCGGCTGGAATACATTCGAAGAGGAACTTTTATTTGAATTTTCCGAACGGCGGATTCCGGTTATCGTCGTTATTAATAAAACCGATTTGGTTCAACCCGACGCGTCACTTCTTCAGCGATTAAAAGATAAAAAAATTACCATCGTCGAGACCGTGGCTTCCGACAAGATCGGAATTCTCGATCTCCGCGAGGCGCTGATCCGCACTGCACCGGACGATTTCATCAACGCGCCGTCAATTCTCGGCAACATTATCAAAGCCGGCGAATTGATCGTTCTGGTCATTCCCATCGACAAAGAAGCGCCGAAAGGTCGCTTGATCTTGCCGGAGGCTCAAACGATTCGTGACATTCTCGATCATGACGCCTTTTGCATTGTCGTTAAAGAGCATCAACTCAAAGCATCATTAGACTCGTTGAAAATCAAACCGGCATTGGTTGTGACCGATTCGCAGGCATTTCGTCAGGTGGCAGATGACACACCTAATGATGTTCCACTGACATCGTTTTCAATTCTTTTCGCGCGATATAAAGGCGATTTTAAGGAGTTGATTGAGGGAACCTATGCGATTGGAAACCTGAAATCGGGCGATAATGTCCTCATCGCCGAATCCTGCTCGCATCATCCGATTACCGACGACATCGGAAGAGAGAAAATTCCTCGTTGGTTGAATGAGACAGTCGGGGGCAAACTGAATTTCACAATTGTTCAGGGACACGACTATCCGGAGAATTTGAAAGACTATCAACTCGTTATCCAGTGCGGCAGTTGCATGTTCAATCGCAGGGAAGTACTATCGCGAATGATGCAATGCAAACGCGCAGGCGTCCCGGTCACGAATTACGGTCTGGCGATTGCCTATTTTATCGGTATCCTCGATCGTGCACTCGCGCCATTTCCGGAAATTCAGTAGAGACACAGCATGCCATGTTTCTATAATGATTATGTGAATCCCGTCACCCAAAACGGATTTCAAATCGGTATTCGGGATTCTGCTGTTTACATTTACCGTCAGAATGGATAACTTCCGTCGTTGTTTTACAGGTTCAATGCGAAAGTGATAATGAAATTACCGATACAAATTCGCTCTTTTATACCGATTCTTTTGATGTCCGGATGTTTATTTGCGCAATCGGTGACACCTCGTATATTGATCAACGAATTTCAGGCATCAAATAAATCCACAATTGTGGATGCCAATTTTAATGCTTATTCCGATTGGATAGAAATATTCAATGCGGAAGATACGACGGTTCAACTGAGCGGTTTATATCTCACTGACGATTTGACAAATCCATTAAAATGGCAGATTCCCGCAGGCATCTCGATGTCGCATGGTTCATATTTGATCCTCTGGGCTGACGATCAAAACACCGGACGCCACAGTAATTTTAAATTGTCTAAATCCGGAGAACAGATTGGACTTTTCACAGTAAACGGAATTGTGATTGATTCGCTCTCTTTTCCCGAACAAATAGATGATTATTCGATGGGACGCTATCCTAACGGAAGCGATACTCTCGTCTATTTCAGCGATCCGACGCCGAATATGGCGAATACAACGATTCCATTTCTGGGATTCGCACCCGATCCGATCTTTTCTTTAAACGGCGGTTTCTATTCAGGCCAACAGATCATTACGCTAAGCACCGATTCGGCATTCGCTATTCATTATTCGCTGGACGGTTCGGAACCGATGGAAGAATCTCCGCTTTACAGTTCGCCGATTGTCATCGACAGCACGAGAGTTCTGCGCGTTCGGTCATTTCGAACCGGTTATCGTCCGGGATCGATCTCAACAAAAACATATTTCATCGATGAATCCATCACTCTGCCAGTCGTTTCATTGACAACTGATCCACGGAATCTCTGGAATGACACGACGGGTATTTACGTCGTTGGGACCAATGGAATTCCCGGTTATTGTATGGATACGCCAGCCAATTGGAATCAGGATTGGGAACGCCCGGCGAATTTGGAATATTTTCCGTTAAATGGTTTAGCCGGTTTTCAGGCAGATATTGCCATCAAGATAGGCGGGGGCTGTACAAGAAAATATGGGCAGAAACCGCTTTCGGTTTATACACGTGGAGATTACGGAGTCGATAAAATCCGCTATAAGGTTTTCGTGGATAAAAACATTACGGAGTTTAACAATCTCAAACTCCGGAACGGCGGACAGGATTGGTATCGGACGCTCTTTCGCGACGGATTAATACAGATCCTTGTCAAAGATCGCATGGACATCGATTGGATGGCTTACCAACCCGCAATACTTTTTCTCAACGGCGATTACTGGGGAATTCATGACATTCGTGAAAAGCACAACGAACATTATCTCGAAAATAATCACGGCGTCGATCCCGATAAAGTCGATATTTTGGTTGGTAATGCCTCCGCACAGGTAGGTACCGCGACCGATTACCAAGAAGTAATCGCTTTCATCGATTCGCATGATATGACATTGCCGGAAAGTTATGCTTTTGTCGCAAGCCGGATCGATGTCAATGAATTTATGAATTATATTATCACCGAAATCTATTCCGCAAATACCGACTGGCCGGCCGGCAACATCAAATATTGGCGCGAGCAGGGCGAAGGTCATAAATGGCGCTGGATTCTTTTCGATACCGATCTCAGTTTCGGCGCTCACGGCCGCGGACAATATAATACCAACACGCTTGACAGTTTGTTGCATTCCGACGGAACGTATTACGCGCTCCCATTTTGGTCAACAAAACTCATCAGGAAAATGATGGAGAATGAAACATTCCGCAATGAGTTTATCCAACGCTTTGCCACACATCTTTCGACGACTTTTAAATCGAGCCGCGTCACAGAAGTTATCGACAGCCTCCAAACGATGCTGGCTCCGGAAATTCCACGGCATAAAGCGCGTTGGCCGAAGTCTATGACGCTCGGCAATACAACATGGGAATCACTGATCGGTATCATTCGGACATTTGCCATGAATCGCCCGCAATACATGATCGTCTTTATAAATGATGTATTTGATCTGGACGGAACGGCAACGCTAACTATTTCGGCGAACGACCCCGCCGCCGGAGAAATTCTCGTCAGCAGCGTCGAAATCCCGTCGCAGGATTTTCGCGGACGCTTCTTTAAAAATATTTCACTGAGATGCGAGGCGTTTCCCAACTCAGGCTATCGGTTTGTCCGGTGGTATGGACTTTCCACTGAAACAACCGATTCGATCAACGTAATCATGACAGATTCGGACACGTTGACGGCGATTTTTGAGATCGATACCGAACCATATACCGGAATTTCGATCAATGAAATGATGGCAAGTAATCAAACCAACATTACCGACGAATTCGGCGCGCACGAAGATTGGATAGAATTATACAACAGCCGCGATCAATCCGTCAACATCGGCGGTCTCTGGATTACGGATGATCTGAATATGCCCGAAATGTGGCAAATTCCCGCAACAGCGTCGGACAGCACGACAATTCCACCGCATGGATTCTTATTGCTTTGGGCTGATAAAGAACCGGAGCAGGGAATTCTGCATGTCAATATCAAACTCAGCGCTGAGGGCGAACAGATCGGGCTCGCACAAAAGACAGACAGCGGCTTCGTCTTCATCGATTCGCTGACATTCGGAACACAAACCGCCGACATTTCTCTTTGCCGTTATCCCGACGGCGAAAATAACATTGAATTATCGACTGAGCCAACGCCAAGATCCAAAAATATCTGCCAATCGGCAATTGGCGGAGATAAATATCAAATTCCCGATCGATTCGCTTTGAAATCAATATATCCCAATCCATTCAATACCCGGGCGACGATCCGATTCGACCTGCCGGAAGATGCGTTTGTCACACTGACGATTTTTGATTTGAGAGGAAAAGAGGTGACAAACCTCGTTCGCCGGAAAATGCCCGCCGGCTATCATTCCGTCGTATTCGACGCATCCGGCTTGCCAAGCATGATCTACATTTGCAGTCTCCGGGCGGGAAACGAGACGCAAGTCCGGAAGATGCTTCTGCTGAAGTAAAACAGGTTTAAATCAGACAATTATCCTTGTCCTGATGTTATGCGTTGGGATATTATAACAATTATGAAAAATATTTGGTTCCGGAATTATTTGTCAGTAAAATGGATTCGTTAGTGAAGGCATTGCGATTGAATAAGGTGAGGAAGTGCGAAGAATTTCAAAGGAGAAATCCTTTTGACGCTGTTTAAAGACAAATACCGTGTGGAATCGACACGCCTTGATGGTTTCGATTATTCGGGGATCGGATCGTATTTTGTCACAATTGTCACACACGGAAGGGAATGTTTGTTTGGCGATTTTATCGATGGAAAGATGATATTGAATGATGCCGGGAAAATTGTCCGACAATGTTGGCTGGAAATTCCGAATCATTTCCCGTATGCGTCGTTGGATGAATTTGTTATAATGCCCGATCATGTGCATGGGATAATTGTATTGGGCGTTGATCCAATCCCCGTAGAGACGCCCGATCCGGGCGTCTCAGGAAAAAATTCACGTGTGATCGATCCGGGCTGTGCAAATTTCCACGCGACCAACGTAGAGACGCCCAAATTGGGCGTCTCCTATACAAATTACCGCGTACCAGGTAAAGAGACGCCCAGATTGGGCGTCTCTACGGAAAAAACGAAAACCAAACACGCAACCATCGGTGTTATAATCAATCAATTCAAACGAATTTGCACCATTACCATTCGCAAACAAAACTCGGATTTCGCCTGGCAATCCCGATTTTACGATCACATCATCCGTAATGACGATGAATTGGGGCACATCCGTGAATATATTCTGGACAACCCTCAGAATTGGCAGACGGATGCATACACAGAGGAAAAAATTGAAGGAGGTACCAATGAAAACGAGAGAAGTATTAATAAAAATGATTAAAAAGAAACACTTCAAAATTATATTAATAATTAGCATTTTAATTTTACTGATCGGCATTTTAATAAATCGATCATCTTTAGGTTATATTAAGCCCGATCAGTTGTTTTTTTGTAGTCAATCACTGCAGATGGGGATTTCGATGGAATTGCTGCAGGAGCATTCATACTTTTTGAATCAAGATACAATTCGTATCTTTCCTTGTAAAATGATTTATGATAAGGAAAGAAAGGATAATATGCTAAAACATAATTCGTGGTTAGGGTATGGTTTGCCTGGACATGTTGAAAGGTGGAAAATTATTGAATTGGACAATTTTAATCCTGATAGCCTGTTAAAAATAGGCGAAAATTATATATTGCTACTTTCTTCTACCGAACAAAAAAAGAAATTGTATTACAGAATTGATTTGATTTGTGAGCCAGTTGTAGATAGCCAAAAAGAGATACTTATTATGGATCGCAGACGTTTGACATTGTTTTTTAAATATAACAGGTGGAGACATACCTGGTATCTACATAAATGGTTCAGATGGTGGGGATAATCATATAACAATGTCGAAAAATCCGAATACATCGTTATTCAGCTGTAGAGACTACAATTGGAGGTGATAAATGTTTAATATTCTTTACAAAACATCAGAATTAATTTCAATCTGGTTTTTCATTTTGGAGACTGTCAGATAATGTGTGTAAACCAGAGGAAAAAGGAAGGGGCTGTCTAAAAAATTCCTGCGGGATTTTTTAATGTTTCAGGGTTTGGTGATTGGAATTTAGGGTTTCGAACCTGAAAAGAGTCGAATGAGTATATTTCGTAAATATTGTTGCTATAGACATTGAAAAGGCATATATTCGATGTGAGTATGAGAAATTATCGGAGATAAGCATGTTAATCCAATTCAGTGTCGAAAACTTTCGCTCCTTTAAAGATGAAGTCATTTTAAGTCTTGTCGCCGCGCCTATCACCGAGCGTAAAGAAAATACAATTCAAGGCGTCAAACCGAATTTGTTGAAAAGTGCGGCAATTTATGGCGCTAATGCCAGCGGAAAAAGCAACCTGCTTATGGCAATGGCATTTATGAAAGATTTCGTTCTTACATCATCGAAAGAATCGCAAGCGACAGAAAGTATTTCTTATTTGCCGTTTCGATTGAGTAAAAAAACAGAAAACAAGCCTTCGGTTTTTGAAGTGATCTTCGTTCATTCCGGTATTCGATACCGCTATGGATTCGCCATCGATGATCAGAAAGTATATTCGGAATGGCTTTATCTTGTTAAAAATGTCAGAGAATTGGAAGTCTTTACGAGAGACGGTCAGAAATTTAATCTTTCATCTCATTTTAAAAGTGAAGAGTCCTTAGTAAAAAACGATCGGATTCGTCCCAATGCCTTGTTCCTTTCCGTATCGGCTCAAATGAATGGAAAAATCGCAACCCAGATAATGGAATGGTTTTCACGATTTAACACAATTTTCAGCGATAAACCTGAAAGAATCCAATCGGTGTCTATTAATATTGCCAGAACTGATTCAGGCAGGAAAGCAATCTTAAACTTGCTTAAAAATGCCGATATGCAAATCGAGGATCTGCAATTAACGGAGACTGAATTCAACAAAATGGTCGTTCCTCCTTATTCCGGGGTCGTCTTTAAAATCGGATCATCGAAAATCGCCAGAGTGGATATCCGAACTTCTCACAATAAATATGATGAAACCGGTAAAATTATCGGCAGGGAAGAATTTGATCTATTCAGAGATGAGTCGGCCGGGACGCAGAAGTTCTTCACTTTAAGCGGATTACTGATAGATACATTGGAAAAAGGGAAAGTATTGGTAATCGACGAACTTGATGCCAGACTGCATCCGCGTATGATTCTAGAGATTTGTGCGATGTTCAATTCGAAAGAACGGAATCCAAACAATGCCCAGCTTATCTTTGTCACTCACAATACCAGATTGCTTGATAAAAATATTTTCAGAAGAGATCAGATCTTTTTTTTGCAGAAGAACAAACAGGAAGTCAGCGAACTATATTCATTAGTTGAATTTGCTGTTGACGGGAAAAAAATTCGGAAGGATGCTTCCTATGAAAAGGATTATCTTCTCGGACGTTACGGCGCAGTTCCATTAATTCGGGAATTTGAGATCGGCTATGGGAAGTGATGACCTTTTTAGAAAGCGGAAATTAGCCGCTCAAAAAGCGTTACAGCGTAAAACCGATTTACGTGCCGGTTATGAGAATATTTTGATCGTATGTGAAGGTGAAAAAACCGAACCTAAGTATTTCCGTGCTTTCAGTGTTAATAAGGCGAATCTTGAAGTATATGGTGAAGGATTAAATACTAAATCATTGATAAGATTCGCAGATAAAAAAGTCAAGGAAGCAGAAAGAAAATCTGAATATTACGATCAGGTCTGGTGCGTTTTCGATAAAGATTCTTTTTCTGATGAGAAGTTTAACACCGCGATCCAGATGGCGGAAGCAAAAGGATATAAAGTTGCTTATTCAAACGAGGCTTTTGAATTCTGGTACGTTTTACATTTTGAATATTTAAATGCCGATCTTCCGCGAGAACGATATTATTCAATCTTAGATGAAAAACTTGGATTCAAATATGAGAAAAACAATCCCGATATGTACTCGATCTTACTAAGCCGTCAGAAGACGGCCATAAGAAACGCTGAGACTTTGTTAAAACAGTACAATCCGGATACAACACCATCGGATAAGAAGCCTTCCACGACTGTTCACATGCTAGTACTGGAGTTAATCAAATATCAGTAAGGATAAATGCAAACGCTTTATCATAAAACAGTGGCAAAAAGCGACAACCCACGACCAATGCTCGATGCCCGATGCCGATGATTTTCCTTGCGGTTAATTGGAAATATATATATTTTCACGGTGTTGTTTTTTTAAGGATGATTGTGAACCGGCGTTTTTTTGAGGATTGAACATGGAAAAGGTTTTCAGGGAAAAGAAAAAAATCGGATCGGAAAAAAGAAAAGTAAAAACAGTGCGGCTAATTCAACGATATGTTGAAGGCAAGGCACTAAGACTATTATTTAACATCACCTCAGCGCTCCGCAATAATACGAATCTTAGATTTGTCTTATGCAGTAAAGGAGGGACAAAATTGAAAAACATGTTTATAATGCTAATAATAGCAATCATCGCTTTATCCTATTCTCAAGCTTTCTCCCAAAATAAAACCTGGATGAGAGAAGACTACGGTACGAATTTTGCGATGTGTCCACGGTTCCAGTCCGCTGACGGAAATATAATTTCCGTCCAGTTTCATAATGGCAATGTATCTGTAATGAAGCTGGCGACTGGAACAGGAGAAGTGATGTGGAATTATGAATATTCCGCGTCAAGCTATTCTAACCCCAAGGCCGCCATAGAGATAAAAAACCAGGGAATTCTGATTGTTGGCGACGACTACCCAAGCGGATCGCCATTCAGAAATTACATTCTCTGGACTGACAAGGACGGCCAAAAAATCGCCGACACAACCTGGACGCCGGTTGGACTGAAATCTTGTGGTCTGAACAATGTCATCATTGATTCAGACGACTCAACTCAGTTTGTATGTTCCGGTCAGGGAGCTGATGTTAATGATAAATGTTTCTCATTTTTAACAAAAATTCTTCTCAAAAATGAGAAAATTGTAATTGAATCGGAAACCCTGTATGAAAACATCGGGACAGGTGGCGGAATATGTAAAACCGGCAACGGGTATTTAATTGTCGGTATTAGCACCTCTAGTTCAGTAAAAAAAATGGAGGTTATAGCCGTAAAAGAAAACCTCTCTGAAATATGGCGAAAGACTCACTCATCCTCTCCATGTCTGGCTATGACAAAAATAATTCCAGTTGAAAATGGATATATTTTAGCTGGATATTTTTTGGGTAATTTGGCCGCGATAGCTAAAATTGATGTGGATGGAAATTTGTTGTGGACCAAGAAATACAGTTTTAGCGGTCTGCAAAAAAACGGCGAAATTAAAAATATCTGGGTTGATCGGTACAACACGTTTAAAATGGTAATAGTTTTAAACCAATGTACTGATTCGTCCAGAACCATTTTAGCCAGGATCAGCGATGACGGAAGTCTATCCTGGTTCAAAGAATGCGTCTCTTTTGGCTACGATACCAGAAGCGCCGCCATTCTGGAGGACGGGATGGTCGTTATCGGCGGAGTCAATTTTACAACATATCCATATCCAGCTTGGACAAAAAGAGTGCACGTTGAATCAACCAAAATAGAACCTGAAAAAATTATTCCTGGGGGATTCAAAATTTCGGCCTACCCAAATCCGTTCAATTCAGCGACAAAAATTGAATTTGCTCTGCCTGAACAAGGCAAATTTCAAATCTCAATTTTTAACCTGATGGGACGTGAAATCTGGCGCGCCGATGAATATCGCCAAGCGGGCGCATATTCCATAGTATGGAACGTGACCAATTGCTCGGGACAAGCAGTCGGGAACGGAATATACTTTATCCGTATTTTAGGAAAAAATTTCTCAGCCGTCCAGAAAGTGACGCTGATGAAATAGGGATTTTGAAAATCTTTCAAAAAGGGCTTTAGCCCCAAATGAGCGGAGGAAATATGCCATACATCAGAGTTTGGATTCATTTGATTTGGTCAACAAAAAATCGCGAGAAATTAATCAGTCCATCTCTCAAATCCGGATTGCTGGTTCATCTTCATGAGAATGCCTCAGAGAAAGAAATATTCCTATCGGAACTCAATTGTATGGAAGAACATTGCCATGCGCTGGTATCATTAGGTTGTACACAAACGATCAGTAAAATAATGCAACTAATCAAGGGCGAGTCTGCGCACTGGATTAATGATAATCATCTGGTTCGAGGACATTTCGAGTGGCAGGATGAATATATAGCCGTGTCTGTTAGTGAATCGCAAATAGGGAAAGTCAGGAATTATATCCAAAATCAGGAAATTCATCATAAGAAAAAGACTTTTGCTCAAGAATATGATGAGTTCATTAAGAAATACGGGTTCATCAAGGATAGTTGAATCTGAAAACTGGGACTAAAGTCCTGAGTATTGGAGTAATCGGTTCCACGAACTAAAGTTCGTGGCAATAGATAATTGGACAGATTAGTTATTGCCACGCGCTTTAGCGCGTGGATGAGGATGAAAAACAAAAAAGGACTTTAGTCCAATGTGTCGGACTAAAGTCCGGTGTTTTGGAAGTGATTCATTCCACGACCTAAAAGCCGTGGCAATAGATGAATTGGACAGATTAGTTATTGCCACGAGTTTTAACTCGTGGATGAGGATGAAAAACTAAAAAAGGGCTTTAGCCCAAAGAACAGGACTAAAGTCCGGAGTTAGCTGTTTTCTCCGATCCCAGCAATGAATTGCTGGGTTACTTTTAACCATAATTCACCATCTTTCTCTGTGATCTCTGTGTGCTCTGTAGTGAGTAGCTGGCAAGTTTCATAACATCGTACACACTATTTATGTCATAACATCGTACACACTTTGCATAACTTCAGATAAAAGGTAAAAGA
>PEYN01000137.1 GCA_002774355.1 Candidatus Marinimicrobia bacterium CG08_land_8_20_14_0_20_45_22
CCGGTGCAACTTTTACCGTTCATGGCGTCAATGTTCATCCCGGTTACGCGA
Source organism: Candidatus Marinimicrobia bacterium CG08_land_8_20_14_0_20_45_22 (assembly GCA_002774355.1). NCBI lineage: Bacteria > Pseudomonadati > Fidelibacterota > Fidelibacterota bacterium CG08_land_8_20_14_0_20_45_22. Next base: position 52 of record PEYN01000137.1, read on the forward strand.
AGAACAAACTCGTGAACGCCGTTAAAATCGCCTCGGAAATCGTTTACCAGATCGCTAAGGAACCCAGCCCGGAAACAACAGAGAAGCGGGAAGGGTATCTTCATCCGCACGGCATCGAGGGCGGCGTCGAGAAGGCAACCGTAAAAGTCCTGATTCGTGATTTTGATGAAGACGGAATGAAGACAAAAGCGGCAAAATTGTCCGCGATTCGCGAAAAGATTGCCGGCAAATATCCCAAAGCAGGGATCGATCTTGAAATCAGAGAATCCTATAAAAATATGCGCGTCAAAATTCAGGAATATCCGCAGGTTGTCGAATACGCTCTTGAAGCGGTCAAGCGCGCAGGCGTCGAACCTAAACTACAGATCATTCGCGGCGGAACGGACGGTTCGAAACTTTGTTTTATGGGTCTGTTGACGCCGAATATCTTTACCGGCGGACATAATTTTCACAGCAAATTGGAGTGGATTTCTGTACAGACTATGAATAAAGCAGTGGAAACGCTGGTGAATTTGATACAAATCTGGGCAGAAAAGAGTTGTTAATTCATAACGAGAGGCAAACAATGCGAAAGATTTATTTAGGTTTCATACTGGTTTTCGTTTTCTTCCAAATCTCATTTGCAGATTCGATCGAAAAAACGCCTGTCGGTCCCGGCGTCAATTATTATCATGAATATCGTCAGGCGGGGCCGTGGCATTTCTATGTTCTGGAGATCGATCTGACAAATGAGTGGCTCCATCTTCAAACGGCAAAAGCGAATAACTTGTTGGCTGGATATGAAAGAACATCATCGATGTCATCACGAAACGACCGTGAAGGTCATCGTGTGGTTGGAGCAGTTAACGGCGATTTTTACGAATCGGGCGGCGTTCCAACAAACGCGCAGGTGATCGAAGGCGTTTTGATGAAATTGCCGATCAGCCGTGAAGTATTTGGTTGTTCCGATACCAAGGAGCCGTTCATCGCCATCACGACCTACAACG
>PEYN01000138.1 GCA_002774355.1 Candidatus Marinimicrobia bacterium CG08_land_8_20_14_0_20_45_22
AACCACGATACTCGGGCTTCTGCCGCTGGCGATTAATTGGGGCGAAGGTGGCGATATGCTCCAGCCAATGGCAATCGCGGTAATTGGCGGGTTGTTCTTCTCGCTGTTTGTGACACTGTTGTTGTTACCAAATTTGTATTATATTTTCGAGTCTGATAAGAAACTTTAAAGGTTATAAATATGCCTAGTAAACATCAAATCCTGTTAATCCGTTCGCCAAAATGTCGTAAAAGCAACATTGTCGAGCACTTTCTGAAAAACGCTAATTTGCCCTATTCGGTCAAATATCTGGATGATCCGAGCGTTAAGGGACTCGTTGAAAAATTCCAGATTAAAGCCTCACCGGGTATCATTATTGGAGAACAGTCCATCAATCCTTATGATATTATTGATAAGTGCAAAATCAAAAATCCAGAGCAACTTAATAATCGTCTGAAGGAATTGTTAAATCATAAATAGTTAGAATTCGTCGAATACAAACAAGGAGACAACGTGAAAAAACTTTTCAATCAAAACGGCGAGTGGCACTGGTTCACCGGCGGACTGCTGGTGTCGCTTCTGTCCATGATCACCTATTTTCTGTTTCAGGCTTTGAGTTATAAAGATTACCCTTTCGGCATCACGGCTGGAATCGGCTATATCTCGGCGCTGTTCCGGTACATCTTTCCGGGTTTGACCACCAATCCGGTAATTAAAAATCTGAGCACAGATACTGCGGCCTTTGTGGAATTTTTCTTGCTGATCGGGATTGTGGTTGGCGGCTACACCGGCGCCAAATTTTCTCATCAGTATCAACCGGAGATTATTCCTGCGGTGTGGTCTAAATATCACGGTGCAAATATCTGGAAACGATTTGCGGTTGTCCTCATTGGTGGCTTCCTGATGGGCTGGGGCGCCATTCTGGCTTCCGGTTGTACAACGGGGAATATTCTGCAGGGCTGGGCGCATCTATCGCTTGGGAGTATGGTTGCGGGCGCCTCCTTTTTTGTCACCGGAATTATCACGACAAAACTGCTCTATCGTCAGATGGGAGGTGTAAAGTGATTCTGAAAATCGTCATTGGATTACTCACAGGTTTCGCTTTCGGATTAATCTTACAACGCACCGGCATCACTAAATATCCCCGCGTCACCGGATTGCTTCTGCTCAAGGACTTCAAAATCCTGAAGTTTATGCTGACGGCGGTGATTATTTCCATGATCGGATTCCAGGTGATGAAGTATTTCGGTATCATCGAATTCAATCCCAAACCACTGGATTGGGGCAAATTGGTCGGCGGACTGCTTTTTGGAGTCGGGATGGGATTGTCGAACAATTCACGCAATTTTACCAAATGGAATTTATAGGAAAGCGGGTTTAAAATGATTGAAATTACTATCGTCGGATCCGGCTGTCTGAATTGCCGGAGACTCGAAGCGCTTTGTCGGGAAATAGTCGAGGAAAATAACATTCTAGCCAGCATCTCTAAAGTAACGGATTGGCGGCAGTTCACCGCTCTGGGAATCATGCTAACGCCTGGACTGCTGATTAACGGTAACGTCGTTTCCAGCGGGAAAATACCAGTTAAAGCTACATTGACGCACTGGATTCTAAATGCGGCGAAATCGTGATCATGTGGCTAAAAGAGCGCTTTGAATTATTACGCTTAAATGCTTTTAAAACTGAACACTGCTCAGTTATTTTACGAATTTTTTAAAACCGGGGCGGGGACCACTAGCACTTCATGAATGACTTTTTCAATAGTTACTTTCGGGAGTGAGCCAATTGCCATTTGCGGTTGACCTTCCATCGGTATAAACAAGATAGAAGGTATGCTTCGGATATTAAAGATGCTGGCTAATTCGGATTCCTGATCCGTATTTATTTTATAGACCTTAATCTTACCCTCATACTTTTTTGCCATATCTTCGAGAATTGGCGAAACCATTTTGCAGGGTTGACACCAGTCGGCGTAGAAGTCGATAATGCACGGAACGTCGCCGGTATATTTCCATTCGGAAAATTTCTCATAGTCAAATACATCGGTTATGAATTTTTGTTTTGTTAATTTTTCAGACATTTTAATCTCCATTGAATTCTAATATTTTTACATTTTGATTGGTTTGAGAAAATTCACGTAAAATGGTTACAACTAAAAATTGTGCCCGATTGACAAATAAACGAGATTCCTTCCGTGTAAATTAAATCCGTAATCCAGCGAGATCGGACCGACGGGCGTGGGAATGAGTACGCCGGTTTTAAAACCGGGGCGAAGTTCGCGCCAGTTGAAATATTGGATATCTTCCCAAACGTTTCCAAATTTTCCGGTAAGTTGATAATAGATGCCCGACGCCAGCGGCGCGCGGACACCAATTCCGACAGATAGGATTAATCGTCCCCACAATTCATCCTGATGATAGCCCGGCAGAGATTCACTTCCGCCCAGACGGAATTTCTCGAATATCGACAAGGCGGAATTGAGATAACCCAACTGAAGATTTGTTGAAAAAGTGTATTTATCGTTGAAAGTTTCAAAAGATGACGATTCGACTGAGAACCGATCGAATAGAAGCAGTTTGTTTTTATTGAAGGAATGTTGAAAAAGGACATTGTTAATGCGACCTCGAGTCGGTAGATCGATATCATCCGTGTTTTCGACGAGAATCCTGAGCAACAGACTGCCGGTTTCATAACTGGTTTTCGAAATTATAGGGCGATAACTACTGTCGGATTCTACATTCGTCGATTCGTATTGAAAACCAACTGAAGTCAGACCTACTCGCTTAACTTGAACGCCGCCGCTGAATTCTAAACCGGTTTTAGTGAATTCGCCGAAACTCGTGCGTTTCATGTTTTGGTAAAGCGGTATATTTTCTTCCTGTCTGAAAAGAGACAGGTAACCAGTCAGAGTTGTTGTCCAGATACGCGGAGTTCGGAAATCCCACGCCAACCGCCGGTATTGATCACTAGCGATGAGATAAACTAGATTGTCGATTCCGACGCCGAAGAGATTTTTATATTTCATAGAGGCGAAGCCGCGTGTTTCCCGCTCGCTGTCGAACCTTGCCCCAAAGGAGAATTGCGTACGTTCTTGTTCTTCGATATCGAATTTCAGATCAGCGGAATCGCCGCCCGCCTGACTTAGAGAAATATAGACGTTTTTGAAAAGTCCGGTACTATAAAGATTCTTAACGCTCCTCCGCGCAAGGTTCAGGTTCCAGCGATCGCCTTTCTTAAGTGTTATTTCCCGATCAATCACCATTTTTTTAGTCAGAAGATTAGGGGTAAAATGAATAGAACGAATAAACAAACTGTCTGTCTGGGAAATCGTTCGGTTTAATTGGTCGGCTGAAGGTTTGCGATGTGTAGCGTAAGGGTGGATTTTTTCAACCTGTAATTTGGTTTGTTCATACCCGTAGTCGATGAGTGTCTGAACCGAATCGAAATCGGTCGATGTAATTTCTCCGATTTCCGGATGGATCAGTACGTTAGCCAGATGTAGGTTGCGCGTGTCGGAAAAAAAGGAAATCGTGTTAACCGCCTGTCCCCACAAAGAAAATGGATCGATTTCGTTACCTAGTCGGACAATTTTACTAGAGGCATCAACGGCGATGATAAAATTTGCCCCGAGGTCTTGAGCGACGTCGCACGGGACATTGTTTGTCAAACCGCCGTCGATCAGCAAAAAGGAATCGATTGCAACCGGCGCAAGAATGAACGGATAGGATGAACTGGCAGTAATAGCTTTGGCTAAATTTCCACTTCTTAGAACAACAGATTTTCCGGTACGGATGTCGGTCGCTATTGCCCGGAACGGAATGGTGAGACTGTCAAAATCTCCGCCGGTCGCAAAGTCGGGATAAATTGTCGCCTGCGTTATGCGCTCGTTAATGCCTTGCGTTGAAAGTAAATTTTTCGGGAAGATGACATTGAAATGATTATCGAAACGGAGTGAAAAGATCGCGGGTAACTCAACCATTTTTTGAGAGACGAATTCGATCTCGCGATAGGATTGATACGAAAAAAGCTTGATCCAGTTTGTCTCCTCAACATAGGTTTGAATTTCTTCCGGTGTTTTTCCCGCCGCATATAAAGCGCCGATCAACGCGCCCATGCTGGTGCCGACGATCAAATCGGGATAGAATCCGATTTCTTCAAGCGCCTTAATAACGCCGATATGCGCAAAGCCGCGTGCGCCGCCACCGCTTAGAACCAAGGCTGTTTTGACGTGCGTGCTGTCCTGACACAGCACCGCCTGCGGCGCGTTCAGAATCAGCGCAAGCGTCAGAATGAAGAAAAGTACTTTGGATTTGACGATACAATTACACACGTGTAAAACTAATTATTCGGGATGATTTTGACAAAGAATATGTTACACCGCCGATTTTCGGCAGTTCTCGAACATTGGCCGGGAGAATCCTTTCGCGCCAAATTTTTTGATCCTCAGATTCCAAACGGATTTCTGACCTTTGAACGAGACGATTCGGGAAAAGTCAGCGGAATCAAATTGGACTTCCCACCGCTATTGGATGTCGATTTCTCGGAACTCGAAATACGGAGGAAGAATGAGTCGGTTTTCCGGTCACTGGTTACTGCTTACTGATTACTGCTCACTGCTGACTAATCACCTGCCTAAGCTCACCAAACATAACTTGCAATCGACTGCAATTGATTTTATATCTAACAGTGAATATTTCGGCGACAGTAATTAGAAAATGAAACCCTCGCTAAAGGGAATCTTGCCCTCAAGCCAGCGGATTTTAGCGCCTTTCTTTTTGCGATAACACCATTGTTGTAAACGCAGAAAATATAATCCAAGAAGGATGAATAAAATGCTAAAAAAGATGAAAACCGGCTCAAAGTCAGAAATCACATCTCCGAAAGAGTTGACAACGAAAGTTGATAGATCGAAATCAGGTTTTCCCATCGTAGGGATTGGCGCATCCGCGGGCGGACTGGAGGCGAACTGCGTCTACGTCATCCCTCCCAACAAAGACCTGTCCATCCTGCACGGCGTCCTGCATCTGCTGACTCCACTCGCGCCGCGTGGACTGCGCCTGCCAATTGATTTCTTCTTTCGTTCGCTGGCAGAAGACCAGCAGGAACACAGCATCGGCGTGATCCTTTCGGGCATGGGCTCAGACGGCACGCTGGGACTGCGCACCATTAAAGAAAAGGGCGGCAGTGTTTTTGTGCAGGAACCCAGCACGGCAAAATTTGACGGGATGCCACACAGCGCAATTGATGCCGGGCTGGCAGATGTGATCGCGGCGATAAACGAACTGCCCGCCAGTATCAGCGCCTTTATTCACCACGCGCCGCTCTTCACCAAACCCAACCTGCTCGATGAAGACCAGGCGAAGAGTTCCATCGAAAAAGTGCGCGTATAGAAGAACTGGAACGCGAACTCAACCACGCGCATCAGGAAGTGCAACCCATCCGCGAAGAAATGCAGACCTCGCAGGAGGAACTCAAATCAGCCAATGAGGAGTTGCAATCTACCAACGAGGAACTGCAATCCACCAATGAGGAGTTGACCACTTCCAAGGAAGAGATATACAATCCATGAACGAAGAGTTGCAAGCGGTCAATAACGAATTGCAAGCCAACGTGGACGAACTCTCGCACACGAACAACGACATGAAGAACCTGCTCGACAGCACCGACATCGTCACCCTGTTTTTGGATAATGCCCTCCTGTGCGTGCGGCGCTTCACCGCGCAGACCAGCAAGATCACCCAATTGATTTCCAGTGATGTGGGGCGCCCGATCACCAACATCGCCTCGGCATTGCTTTACCCGCAACTGGCGGAGGACGCGCGCGAAGTCCTGCGGACTCTGGTCAAACAACTGTTGACCTTCGCCCGAAAAACCGAACCCAGTTGGCAGGCGGTTAGTATTAACCAGATCATCGAAGAACTGATGAAATTATTTGCCGAAACCTTCCCGAAAACGATTGAAGTCAAGACGAAAATGGAGATGGTGCCTTTTATATTGGGCGACGCCGGTCAACTTCATCAGGTTTTGCTGAACCTCTGTGTGAACGCCCGCGACGCCATGCCGAACGGTGGTTTGTTGACGATCCAGACAGATACGATGGCGGGCAATGCAGTCCGATTGCTCCTGCCACAGGCTTCCAACTTAGAATATACCCGGATCAAAATCTCGGATACCGGCACTGGCATGAGTGAAGCGACAATCAAGCGTATCTTCGATCCATTCTTCACAACAAAAGAATTTTGAAAAGGAACCGGTCTGGGACTCTCGATTGTCTATGGCATCGTGACCGACCATCATGGTTTCATTCTGGTTGACAGCGTTTTGGAAAAAGGAACGACGTTTACCGTTTATCTGCCCGTTCCTCAAGACGCCGAATCGCTGGAAATATCGACAGATCGTGTCAAGGAAAACATCGCCGGCGGAAACGAAACGATCCTCATCGTAGAAGATGAAGAGATGGTACTGGATTTTTTAAAAGAAGTCCTGGAGGAAAGAGGGTATCACGTGGTAATGCCGTCAACGGTAAAGCCGCTTTGCAGAAATACGGCGAACAAGGTTCAAAAATCGACTTAATCATCAGCGACATCGGCTTGCCCATCATGAACGGAATAGAACTCTTTGAACGGCTCATCGTGGCGAATCCGCAGGTGAAGGTGATTATTGCCAGCGGCTACATTGAACCGGATAAGAGATCCGATCTGCTGTCTCGCGGATTGAAAGATTTTGTTCAGAAGCCGTATCGACCGTCGGAAGTCTGGACAAAAGTCCGCGAAGCGTTAGACCCGCCTCTGTCAGCAAGTTGAGAAGCAAAGACAGTGAGCAGTGAAAAGTGACTGATAACTGATTACTGATTACTGGTCGTTGGAAACCGTAAAATGGGAGTTGGGAGAAGGGACGCAGATTTGTTAGGAACTCACACCTGTTCTCAACCTTCATTTCTTCTTTTCGTCTTCTTTCGTCCCTTTTTGTGGTCAATTTTCTTCTCTTATCTGTTTCCATCCACCGTCGTTGGCGGGGTTCAGCGCTAATCCGCGGCTAAAAAATCCGAGGGATTGTATCTGCATCTAAAAATCCGGCTCTAAGAATCGGTATTGAATGAATTGCTTGAATTAACCCTGCTGTTGGGCTAATTTACTATCCGAAAGGAGTGTGTTAATGGAAAGAGTTTATATTTCGTGTGATATGGAAGGAATCGGAGGGGTTTGCAGTGATCGCCATCGTGAACTCAAGGACTACTTTTACGAATGGGCGCGGAAACTGATGACGCTCGAACTCAACACGGTTGCCGAACTTCTTCTGAAACGTGGTGTCCGGGAAATCGTCGTGAACGATTCACACGATTATATGCTGAATCTCCACATTGACGAACTTTCCCCGGCAGTTCAATTGATCTCCGGCGCGCACAAAACCGACTCGATGATGGAAGGATTGACGGAAGATTTCGACGGCGCGATTTTCATCGGCTACCACGGAAAAGGCGGTTTGCACGACGCGGTTCTGTCGCATACTTACGCCGACTCCATTGCAAAGGCTGTTCTCAATGACCGCTGGGTCGGCGAGACGACGCTGAATGCCGCATTTTGCGGAGCGAAAAACGTCCCGCTTTTGTTGGTCGCCGGCGATAACAAAGTCGCCGAAGAGGTTACGGAACTGAAGACCGGAACTGCGTCCGTCGTCACCAAAACCGGCATCTCGCGCTCGACCGGAATTATGATTCATCCGACGAAAATCACCGAACGTTATGAAAATGCAATCGATAAGGTTTTTCAGACGAAAATCGAACCTTTTCAGCTGAATCCGCCGTTCCAGTTTGAAGTGACGCTGAGGGAAACACAGATGACGGAAATAGCGCTTCGCGTTCCCGGGACTCATCGAATTTCCGATCAAACCGTCGGATTTTCACACGACGATTATGTCACCGCTTACCGCGCGTTTCTGGCGGTTCAATCTTTAGCCTCCGCCAATTACTTAAAGTGAAAATGAAATCCATTTGGCCTAAAATTAAAATTTCTCTTCGCAACAAGTTGATCGCCGGCATTCTGGCGCTGATTCCAATCGCCGTCACGGTCTATTTTTTCAAACTTTTTATCAGTTTGTTTGACGACATGGTTCGTCCCGCTTTGGATCCATTAATCGGTTTTCATATTCCGGGACTCGGATTGATCGTTTCTATTTTGCTTATTTATCTACTCGGCGTAGTCATGACGAATGTGCTGGGAAAGGCGATGTTTCAGGTGTTCGAAAAATGGCTGAATTACATTCCGCTGGTTCGGACGGTTTATCAAACGATTAAACAAATTTTAAGCGCCCTATCATTTTCAAAAGCCGGATTCGAGAAGGTTGTCTTTATTGAATATCCGCGAAAAGGTTGCTGGACGCTTGGATTCGTCACCGGCCAATCAGTGGGAAAAGACGGAACAAAATTTGTCCATATTTTTCTGCCGACGACACCAAATCCGACTTCCGGCTGGGCGCTGTTTCTCGAAGAAAAGGATGTTGTCCCATCGGAAATGACCGTTGAACAGGGTTTGAAAACCATTATCTCAGGCGGAGCGATCGCCCCGACTCAGATGAATTTTTTCGGAGCAAAGGATAAAGAATAGTTTTCGGGAATTGACTGAACGCTCTTTAACCTTCAATTTTAGTTTTGTTAATTGAATGAAAGTGAGTACGAATGAAAATTAAATATATCGACGGAAAACGGTTCTCACTCGGTATCCGGGCAGGCACCAAACGCGTCGTTGACCATCAGGATTACCTGAACGAAATTAATGTCTTCCCGGTTCCCGATGCCGACACCGGCACCAACATGGCTTCGACTCTTCGGACAGTCGTCGAAAACTTGCAAGAGAAAACGCCGGTGGACATCGACCAATCGAGCAAACAGATCGCCGATTCAGCTCTTGAAGGCGCGCGCGGCAACAGCGGCGTCATCTTAGCGCAATTTTTCTACGGGCTCTACAAAGGACTCGGCAAGTTGAAGAAAATCAATACCGAGCAGTTCGCCAAAGCCGCCAAATCGGCTAAGGAACATGCATACGAAGCGCTCTCGAAACCGAAGGAAGGGACAATACTGACGGTCATCAAAGACTGGGCGGAGAATGTTCACGAAAACAGCAAAACGATTCGCGATTTCGAGGAATTGCTTGGCAGATCACTGGAAGTCGCCAAGCGGTCGCTGGAGAATACGCGCAACAAATTAGAAGCGCTGAAATCCGCCGGCGTCGTCGATTCCGGAGCGCAGGGATTTGTTTATCTTCTCGAGGGAATTACGCATTTCATCAAACGCGGGCGGGCGAGAGACCTTGCGCAACCTGATCAGGTGAAAACCGGTTCCGTCGCCGCGACAGAAATTTTACCGGAAAACATCACTTACCGGTTCTGCACTGAATGTTTGATCGAAGGGAAGAGCATCAACATCCCGGAAATCCGATCGAAGATCGATTCAATGGGCGATAGCATTGTCGTCGCTGGTTCGCCGGAAAAAGCGCGGCTCCATATTCACAGCAATGAACCGGCGAAAGTATTTGCTATTGTTCGGAAATATGGTAATCTTACCCAGCAAAAAGCCGACGACATGCTGAAACAATTCAATATTTCCCACTCGAAACATCCGTCGATCGCGCTGGTTGCCGATTCGGCGTGCGATTTGCCGCAGGAAATCATCGATAAATATCACATTTACATCATTCCTGTTCGCATCAGTTTTGGGCAATCGACGTACATTGACAAAGTGACCATCACGCCGGAATATTTTTATCAAATGCTGGAATCGGAGCCACATCATCCGAAGACTTCGCAACCGCCGCCAATAGATTTTACGAATGCCTTTGGCTTTTTATTGTCGCATTATGAATCGATTATTGCGATCCATTTGCCGTCGGTTGCCAGCGGAACTTTGCAGAGCGCGTTGAATGCCGCCAAGCAATTTCCGGGGAAAAAGATCACTGTTATCGATGCGCGGTCATTGTCGATCACATTCGGAATGGTTGTACAAAAAGCGGCAGAGTTGATTTATAGCGGAAAATCGCATGACGAAGTCGTTGCGATCGTTGATAAATATCCTCCCAAAACACAGGTGTTCGTCAGTATTCCAAATCTGAAATATCTGGTGAGAGGCGGAAGAGTCAGCAAGGCCAAGGGGCTTCTGGCTAAATTTTTAAATATCAAGCCGATTTTGAAATTAAATGAACTCGGTATGCCGGTGCATTACTCGAAAAGTTTCTCGAATATCGGCGGCATGAAAAAAGTGCTCAAGTTTGCGACGTCCTTAGCGAGAGAGAAGAAAAATCCCCGTTTCATTGTGGCACATGCCAACAATCCCAAAATTGCCAGATTCTTGCGAAGGAAACTGTTCCGTGAATTTGGCATGAATGATATCAAAATTCTTCCGATTGCGCCCGTTCTCGGCGCTCACGTCGGAAACGGCGCGGCGGCAATCGGCCTTTCATGGAGTGAATAATGATTACATTAATTATGGTTCTTATTTTAAGTTATCTCGTTGGATCCATTCCGTCGAGCATTATCGTCGGTAAATTGACAAAAGGAATCGATGTCCGGCAATTTGGTTCGGGAAACGCTGGCGGCACGAACGCCTTTCGTGTTCTGGGGTGGAAAGCGGGCTTATTTGTCTCGCTTTTTGATATAGCCAAAGGCGTATTCGCGACGGTCGTCATCTCACGCATCAGAATCGGCGACCTTCCATTTGAAAACGAAACGCTGGTCATGGTGCTGGCGGGATTATGCGCGATTTTAGGACATACTTTTACGATCTTCGCCGGATTTAAGGGCGGAAAAGGCGTAGCGTGTGGAGCAGGAATGATTATTGGGCTTTATCCGTCCGCATTTTTAGTTTGTCTTGTGATCTTTGCGTTGGTCTTGTTTTTGACGGGAATTGTCTCTATATCGTCAATGACCGCCGCGGTGAGTTTGCCGTTCATCCTGCTGGTCTCGAACCAACTATCCGGCGGACAAGTCGATAAGGGATTGATCATTTTTAGTTTTATCATCCCGTTATTTATTATTTACACACACCGAACGAACATCTCACGGTTAATTCACGGTGAGGAGAAATCGTTCGATAAAATCCGGATATTCTGTAGGAAAAAGAAAAACACCTAACTGAATTGTTTTTCAGTAATTCATCGAAGGATTTCAAAATGTCGAAATCGAAACATCAGCTTCTAAAGTTCATCTTGAAAAAGTACCTTTTCGCGGCGGCTTTTATCATCTTGATTCTTAAATCGTCTGTGTACTCTCAGATTCCTTTTAGTGATTTCGAGATTGTTGAAAGTATTCCCATTGGAACGGTGCTGGATAATCCAGAGATTCGAAATACGACACCGGTCTGGCTGGAACTGATCGGTTCTGCGAAAAAATCTCTCGACGTCGAGCAATTTTATATTGCCAATCAACCCGGCGAGCCGTTAGATACTGTTCTCACCGCGATCGTTCATGCCGCAAACCGAGGCGTCAAAGTCCGCATTATTGCCGATCTGAACATGTCCAAAACTTATCCAGAATCGCTGGAGAGACTTAAGCAGGTTCGGAATATAGATGTTCGCATCATCGCCGCATTTGCTAAAAGCGGCGTTCAGCATAGTAAATTCTTCATCGTCGATCGCGAAATTGTCTTTCTTGGCAGTCAGAATTTCGATTGGCGTTCGCTGAAACATATTCACGAAATCGGCGTGAAAGTCCGTCATTCAGGCTACGCGCAGGCGATGACCGGATTATTTGAATTTGACTGGCATCAGAGTCAGGTTGGACGAAAAATACCTGTTCAGCAAACCAAACCACCAATGTCTTTTGAAATTTTATCTGGTAAAACCGACGCGATCCGATTTTATCCAACTGCCAATCCGGTTGGCGACATTCCCGAGGGTTTTCAATGGGATGAAACCGCGATCGTAGCGGCAATTGATCAGGCGAAAAAAAGTGTTTATGTTCAACTATTGAGTTACTCACCATCGGAACGTAACGGTTTGTACGACGTTCTCGACAATGCATTGAGACGCGCGGCGGCTCGCGGCGTTGATGTGCGTCTGCTTGTTTCGGACTGGTGCCAAAAAAAGTATGAAGTGCCGTTTTTGAAAAGTCTGACCGTTTTGCCAAATATCGAAGTGAAACTGAGCACAATTCCGGAATACGAAGGCGGTTACATTTCCTTTGCCCGCGTCGAACATTGTAAAATGATGACCGTGGACGACTCTTTAACATGGATCGGAACGAGCAATTGGAGCCGCGACTATTTTTACGATTCCCGAAACGTCGGCTTGATAATCCGGAGCGCTAAGATAAATGAAACAGTCAAATCGATTTTTTTGAAAAGCTGGAACGGACCTTACTCATGGAATATCCAAACGGACGTCGAATATCAAACGAAATTTTACGGTGAGAAAGATTAAAATCCGAAAAAAGTGCGCATCAATATTGATTGTAAAATTTTGAATCGTTATTTTTATCATGTACTGAAGGAGAGATGGTTATGAAAAAAATATGGATAGTCCCGATACTGACAGCGCTTTTGGTTTTTTCATGCACGACAACGACGCCAACCGATGAAGACGATCTGACGCCTCCCGGCGTTCCGGCGAATTTCAGGATCGACGGCGCGCTCTCCGGCGACGGAAAGGTCATGCTGAAATGGAATGCCAATGACGAAGATGATTTCCGTTCCTATCGCCTCTACCGAACGACCAATTCAGATATTGAGACAACCTATACGCTCTTGATTGAAACGACTCAAAACCAATATTTAAACGTTGGTTTGGATTACAACACAACATACTATTACCGTCTTTCGGCGATCGATAACAACGGCAACGAAAGCGAAAAAGGCAACGAAGTTCATCTCAAACCGCAGAATTTAAATCCGCCGGCCACTCCGCAAGGACTGAAAGTTTACGGATACAACGTCCCGAACGAAACGGCTCGGATCTATGTCCAATGGGCGCCGAACACCGAAACGGATTTTCTTCATTACAATGTTTATAAGTCCACCAGCGATTTCTTCGCCACCGATTCGACCACTTTTCTGGAAAACCTGACGGCGACGAGTTTTTCCGATACTGACATAACGATTGGAACGAAATATTACTACAAAGTCACGGCAGTCGATCAAGGATTGAAAGAAAGTCAGAGTTCCGATATGAGAAGCGACCTCGCGCTCGCAAATCCTGTACAGACGTCACCAGTAAATAATGCGACAGGTCAGTCGCTGAGGCCAACTTTCACATGGCAAAAACTGGATGGCGCAACGAAATACAACGTGATCGTTCAGGCTTTTTCTCAAAGCGGTGAAATCTGGACGGGAACCGTTGTTCAGCCGACGACGGGAACAACCGTATCGATGCAATTTCCTGTCAGTCCGGTTCTGTCGAAAAATACGGTCTACTATTGGAAAGTCGCGTCATTCTCTTCGGACAATATACAGGCGAATTCCTATAGTTTGACATGGCGTTTCACGACGACAAATTAAAGGTATTCGTTTCCAGTAGAGCCAGACGGTTTTTATCGATTCAACATCGTTGATAAATTGTCTGAAAAGGCGTATTTTCTCCGCCATGAATTATGCTCAGTATTTTCAAAATTGTTTAGATTTAAAACGTAGCTATCTCTGTGTGGGAATTGATCCTGATCCGGCATTAATGCCGATCGAATTTGATCGCTCGCCGGAGGGCGTTTATCGTTTTGTTTGGGAAGTCGTTCAGGCGACGAAAGACCTGACGCCTGCCTATAAATTCAATCTTGCTTTTTTTGAATATTGGGGATGGAAAGGCTGGCAGGTTCTGGAACGTTTGCTCGAAGAAATGCCGAACGACGTTTTGCTGGTCGGCGACGCCAAACGCGGCGACATTGGCAACAGTTCGACATTTTACGCTAAATCCCTTCTGGAAACCCTGAAATTTCACGCCGTCACGCTAAGTCCTTATCTCGGTTCCGAAAGTCTTCAGCCGTTTTTACAGGATGAGACAAAAGGCGCATTTGTGCTATGTGTGACCTCCAACCCGTCCGGGCGGGAGTTGCAGGATCACGGGGGCGATTTCCCATTATATCGGAAAACGGCGGAAATTGTCGAAAAATTGAATCAAAAACGAAATGCCGGATTGGTAATGGGCGCGACGAAGCCGGCGATATTGGTAGAAATGCGCGACCGTTTTCCGAGTTTGCCGTTTCTCATTCCCGGAGTGGGGACTCAGGGCGGAGAAGTGGCAACCGCCGTCGATGTTTGCCGAAAATGCGGCGCAGGACTAATTAATGTTTCGCGGGGTATCCTTTATCCTTCCGGCGGGAAATTTCCGGAAAATGTCCGTTCCGCCGCGCAATCATATCATGAACAATTTCAATTCTGAGGTAAGTCATGGCTGTCGAATCTTATGAAAATATTCTTAAAGAAAGCGGCGCGGTTCTGTCCGGACATTTTCTGCTCACTTCCGGACTTCACAGCGACACGTATGTCGAAAAATTCCGCGTTCTTCAGTTTCCGCTATTGACGGAAAAACTTTGCAAAGCGATTGCCGAACATTTTGTGGCGACAGCGCCGCATGTCGTCGTTGGAGCCGCGACTGGTGGGATCATCCTCAGCCATGTTGTCGCGCGGTTTTTTGCCTGCCGGAGCATCTTTGCGGAGCGCGAGGAAACCAGCCTGCTATTCCGGCGCGGATTCAAGATCGAAGAAGGCGAGCGAGTGATAATCGTTGATGACGTCGTTACAACCGGCGGTTCAATCTTCGAAATGATCGACCTGGTTATTAAACAGGGCGGGATTATCGTTGGAATCGGCGTTTTAATTGACCGAAGCGGCGGCAAAGTCAATTTTGGCTTTCCGTATTTTCCATTGGTAAAATTGGACATTCCGACGTTCAAACCCGACGTATGTCCCAAGTGTATGCAGGGAATTCCGCTAACCTCGCGCGGTCGGACGGGGAAAAAATGATTTTTTGCAATTTAGGTAGCGGAAGCAAAGGTAATAGCACTTACCTTCGCGGCGAGGGTGGAGCGATTTTGATTGATCAGGGTTTTTCCCTGAAGAATCTGACTGAACGGATGCAGTTAGCGAATCTTTCCCCAGAAGATGTAACCGCGATCGTCGTTTCCCATGAACATTTTGATCATATTAAAGGAGTCGGCGTCTTTGCTCGTCGCTTTCGCATTCCGGTTTTTTGCACCGAACTCACGCATCGGGCGATTCTCCCCGAGTTAATCCAAAAGGTGCAAATCGAGACTTTCACTGCCGGAGACATTCTCGAAATCAACGACATCCGAT
>PEYN01000139.1:0-5423 GCA_002774355.1 Candidatus Marinimicrobia bacterium CG08_land_8_20_14_0_20_45_22
CGATAACAACGATTGTATCCAACATCTGGGTGATGATTCTTCCGAACTTTAATTTGGAAAAATTGTATGCTAAAGTATCAGTTCCAATAATTTTTGATAAAGACGACGATGTATATTCCAGAGTACGCGGTATTTCGTCATTGAGACCTGAAATGGACATTGCTTCATCTTCAACCATCATGCCTGTTAAGGCTGTGATGATTTCCGTTCGATCAGGTAATAAATAGATTTTATCGGCTTTTTCACATTGGGTAAAAAGCAAAAAGGAGAAAGAAAAGATACAAATTGAAAATCGTTTCATAACGACGATAATTTCTTACGAAATCTGGGTAAATGAAAGCTGAAACATTTCAAAATATTCTTATCTGTCATCCTTTGACGACACCTAACGGAACCAGACGGGCAACTTTGCGAAGGATTCCCGTTTCGACTAATGTATTGACAACTTGCGTAACATCTTTATATGCGAAAGGCATTTCTTCGGCAATTGTGCTTTTTTCTTCTGCCATGACGAACACACCAGACTTCTCCAACTCTTTGAAAAGATTGATCCCTGCCCCTTTTTTCTTTGCTTTCGAACGGGATAAAACTCGTCCTGCTCCATGGCAGGAACTCCCGAATGTCTCAACCATTGCTTTTTCCGTTCCAGTGCAAACATAGGATTCTGTTCCCATATCGCCCGGAATCAAGACTGGTTGACCGATAGATTTGTAATTCGATGGTAACTCGGAATATCCCGGACCGAATGCTCGCGTCGCACCTTTTCTGTGAACACAATATTTTCGTTTTGTTTCCTTGTAATCATGTTCTTCGATCTTGGCAATGTTGTGTGCAATGTCCCAAACGCAGGTAAAGCCAATTTCTATAGGACTGATGCTAAGTGACTTAATGAAAGCATGTTCGATAAGTGAATGAATGACTTGCCGGTTTGAAAATGCAAAATTAGCGCTAGCCCGCATCGCCGCCAAATAGTCTTTTCCTTCCGGTGAACTCAACGGAGCGCAGGAAAGTTGCCGATCTGGAATCTCGATACCATATTTCCGAGAAGCCTGAAGCGTCACTTTGATAAAATCATCGCAGACTTGATAACCCAATCCGCGCGAGCCTGTGTGAATTTGGACGACAATATTTCCAACATCGATATTCATTGCCTGAGCGGCGATATTGTCATATATCAGCAACTTTTGAGATTTCAATAAAATGATTTCCCGAACCGAGTGTTCCCATCTGAGACAAACCACGTTCAATAGCGCGAGGCGAAATTAAATCTGGATCCGCATCCACTAAACAGCCTTGATCTTCGATAAAATTGAGATCATTTTGCTTTCCAAATCCATTTTCAACCGCCCAGTTTGCGCCGGTTTTAAGAACTTTTCGAATATCTGATAAATTCAATTTTTTAATGGCATTATGTGAGCCAATTCCGCTGGGAACCGCGCTAAAAACACTCGCAACAAGCGATTTGATTTTCGGTGTTATTTCCTTTTCAGTCAGATTCGTCCGAATCAAACGAACACCACAATTGATGTCATATCCGACACCTCCAGGAGAAATAACTCCAGTTTCGATGTCAGTTGCCGCGACGCCGCCGATCGGGAAACCATATCCCCAATGAATATCAGGCATTCCAAAAGAAAATCCAGTAATTCCCGGTAATTGGGCAACATTGATAATTTGGTCAAGACTCGCGTCATTTTTTAGGAGTTGCATGAGATCATCCGAGGCGTAAATCCTACCTGGAACTCGCATTTTCCCGCTTTGAGGAATTTCCCAGATATTTGGAGCAACTTTATTAATTATTTTTTCCATTTCCTAAATATCCAAAACGAACCTGGCTGTGTAACCTGACTTTGAATGCTGTATTTTAAGTTGATGATATGTCACGGCTTTGATCTCTTTTTTAACAGAGAAAAAGTCGGATGAACAAGCAACACCAATCAAATCGGCTTTAATTGAGTGTTGATCCAAATGTTGAAAATTAAAAGAGTTGAACAGGATTTTTTTATCATTTGATAGAAATATCAATTCAGCCAGCCAATCTCTGAGAAGTAGTTCAAAATTCTCGGCTTGGAGATTGACCGATAATACGATCGAATTGCCGTATGGAACAGAACCACTCATAATATCAAGCACCGCAAGCGCCGAATTTTGAAAGAGTTCCATCAAATTTTTGCCCCTGACGATCACACCAAGGTCAGAAGTGTGATCAAAAAGTTCGTAAACCTGTTTTTGCTTCTGTAACATTTTTCCTATTATTATACTAAGTTAGGCAGTAACAAATAACTAATGAAATTTATTTGTGATCGTTTTGAAAAACAACAAACGTTATAAAAAAGCACTTGTGTTTAATAATAATCAAAGGTTAGCCATGAAATGCAACCTGAGAAGAACAGACAAGATCGTCAAAGTTTTTATTGGCTTAATGGCTATCTTAATCGGCTTTTATTTCAAAAATTGGTGGGGCGCGATTGGTCTGATCCCGTCAACCTGTTCAGAGAAAAAAGATAAACAATCTTAGATTTCAAAAGTATCCAAGTCGTTAACAATTTGAACTGGAATTGTCGATTTTGACTGAATTCCCTCAGAAATCTTCGAATTATCATTTTTCGGCGAAACGTGCGTCAGCAAAACCCGCTTCGGCCTCGCAAGTCGGATTAATTCGATAATCTTTGAAGGACATAAGTGATTTTCTAAAGGCTGATCATCCGAGCATGAAAGTTCTGTCAGAACACAATCAGCGTTCAGGCAGGATTTTACGAGCGTCTCACTTAAATCCGTGTCGCCGGTATAAACAAATGTTTTTCCTTTTTCGTTGAATTTTAAAATCAGGCTTTCGGGCGTATGAGTCGTTGGGAAAATTTCTAAAGAATACCCCTCAAATTTTATAAAGTCTGTGCTAAGTAGTTGAAAATCATACGAGTATCGTTCGTCATCTATCCATTTTGAAAACAATCTGGTCAGTTCCTGATAAAAGTTTTCAAAATTTGGGTGCGCATAAAAAGTGAGATTTTGAATTGGGAAATCCGGCTGAAGATATTTTCTTGTAAAAAGAAGCGGAATAAAATCAGCGATATGGTCTAAATGTAAATGGGAAAAGAAAATTCGGTGTAATTCCCAAATTGACCTATTTGCTCGAGCGAATTGACGAATCGAACCAGAACCGCAATCCAGCATGATTGTCTCTTTTCCGATATCCAGTAAATAACCGGGATTTGAACGATTTTTTACAGGAACGAAATTACCGGAGCCAAGAATTGTAAGTTTCATCAAATCAATCTCTTAATCAGTTATCGAACTAAGATCATCTTTCTTGTCTGATGAAACTTAGAGGCATCTATCTGGTAAAAATATATACCGCTCGGCAATCCATATCCGTCAAAATGAAATATATGATTTCCTTGCGAGAGTTTTTCATTTGCCAACACACTGACAAGTCGTCCCGTGAGATCGAAAACTCTTAACGTGACAAATTCTTCTTGCGGTAGAACTAACAGAATTTCTGTCATTGGATTGAATGGGTTTGGACGATTTTGATACAATTCATACTTGGCAGGTATTTGAACGGCTTCGGCAATTTCAGTAACAGCAGATGTTTTGAATCTCCAAGTTGCAGACCATTTTGACGTTCCAAAATTATTAGAGGCATTGATATGCCAGTAATAATACTTTGAATATGACAGGCCGCTTATTGTGAATGAAGTGTCGGTTACGCCGGATGAATCCAGAACGATGTATTCTGAACTAAAATTTCCAGCAATGGAGACCTGAATTCGATATGCAGTAGCTATTTCGTTTGGCTTCCACGTTACGGTTACATTATGAGGCATTTCTGTCGTTCCGAATACAGGATAGACTTGAACAGGCGCAGTTGGGAAACCGGTTGTAAACGACGATATTTTTGAATAATCGCTCGTTCCGCCTGCGTTGTGTGCACGGATTTGCCAAAAATATTGCTGTTCTCCATTCAACGTCGTCAAGACAAGGAATGTATCAGATAATTCTTTATATTGAACGAAATCAGTCGAGAATAACGAATCCGCCGCAATACTGAAATCGTACAAAGAGGACAACGCTGTCGGACTCCATGAAAGCTCAACCGTATCGCGCTGGTCAACCGATAAATTGATAGGAGAAATTGCGAGCGGCGCAGTCGGCGGGTCGACGCGAATAATGTTGCTCATTTCACTTTCATTCCAATTCCGATCCAGAGCAGTGGCGATATAGTAAAACGGGCCGTTCTTCGATTCTGGATTTGGTCTGAAGAAGCGCTCATCAACGATTTGTGCGATGTTTTCAGGAAACAATAAACTATTCGGAGTAATTATTTCAGAATCAAATCGATAAAACACATATCGCGAAGCCGAATCGCCATCAGAAGCAGTCATAGGCAGATTCCAAGAAAAACCGACTTCTCCCCTGTCTGCGATCAACCTATATTCCAAATTGCTTGGCGCATTTGGCGAGATAGTATCTTTCCATGCCATTTGTGGCAACAGCGCAGGATAACAATGGAAATCGTTCTCCAGAAAGCTTGCAAAGCCAAGTGAATTTGAACTTAAAAATGAAGCGCGGAATAAGACATTGCCGTAAACTCCAACTGTGCTTCGGTTGATTCTTACCTGATTAGGTAATTCTTGATTTGTATAGGAATCCCTAAAAATTTGCCCAGGATATAAATGGCGACCGTTTTCGAATGATGCCCACCATGGAACTAATTTACTGTAATCCTGACCACCTCCAATAGCCCAGTAACACTGCGGCGTGATATAATCGACCGTCTGCGCATTTAACCAAGCAACCGCGTCACAGTAGATATCACTGTATGCTGACATTCCGATAATTCCAGCCGGAACGCCGTTTTTCCAGATTCCAAACGGACTAATTCCGAATTTAACATAAGGTTTGACGGCTTGAATGCTGTCGTAAACCTGTTTGACTAAAAGGTTAACATTATCACGTCTCCAATCGGCAATATTTGTGAATCCTCTCGGATAAGTTGAAAAAGTAGCGGCATCTTCATTAGATATTCCTTCATAAGGATAAAAATAATCGTCAAAGTGAACGCCATCAACGTCATAGCGAGAAACCACATCCATGACTACGGATGTGACATAATTCCGTACATCGGGCAATCCCGGATTGAGAAATTTGTAAGTACCTTTTGTAATGATCCAATCTGTATGTTGTTTTGTAACGTGATTGGCGGAGATTGTATATTTGCCAACGGTTTTTTCTGCGCGGTACGGATTGAACCATGCATGAAGTTCCATTCCGCGTCGATGTGCTTCCTGAATGGCAAATTCCAGCGGATCGTATAACGGCGACGGCAATCTTCCCTGTAATCTTGTTAGCCAATACGACCACGGTTCGATCGAAGAAATATAAAATGCGTCACATTCCGGTCGAATTTGAAATACAACCGC
>PEYN01000139.1:5453-6024 GCA_002774355.1 Candidatus Marinimicrobia bacterium CG08_land_8_20_14_0_20_45_22
ATTGATTCCGGTTTTACTGAGAACATCCAATAAATATATCAATTCGTCTTTTTGTTGCTGAACTGTACGATTGGGTGAAGACGGCCAATCTAGATTGGCTACTGATGCGATCCATGCACCGCGGAATTCGCGTTTTGGGTAAACAGGCTGAGAAAATCCAGCACAAAAACAGATAATAATTAATGACAAAATCAGATATATTCTTTTCATGAAATTCCTTATGAACCGATATTAAAGAACCAACTAAAATTATCACTTTCTATCCGAATTTTTAAACACTTTAAATGCGATAATTTTATATTGGTAAAATTAACAATTGAATATAAATTTACTCGCTTTTTAAATAGCGATGCGCCCGTAGGCCAACTGGATAGACCGTCAGGCTACGGACCTGAATGTTGAGGGTTCGAATCCTTCCGGGCGTACAAATGAAAAATGAAAATTTCCGACTAAGTTGCGGAGATTTTCATTTTAAATCTAATACGGAATTCCTGCTCGAGTTGATTTGGATTCTCCAGAGTTATGTTCATTCAATCGATTGGCTAAATCCTGAGTCTGTCCAATATAGTAG
>PEYN01000140.1 GCA_002774355.1 Candidatus Marinimicrobia bacterium CG08_land_8_20_14_0_20_45_22
TGTACTGTACCATGATATCTCCTTTTTGGTACAAATATACTAAATATTACCGTCATAGCAAAGTTAACTTAACACTAGTTTTAGTATAATGCAAAAAATTATATATCTTTCCCGACCATTGCATACCCCAATGCAAGTTCCCTTCATTTAAAAACCTCTTGTAGTGCGTTGTATTCGTTTATCATCCTCCTTCAAATTTAACACAATTTAAAATGTTCTCTCATATTATGATTTGATTTTTATAAAGTTCATACACTTAGGATAAATGCTTATCTCGTGAGGAAGTCTTTTGGTGCCGGATTGTGTTTTAAAATGTTTCATCTATTCCTCATATCCTGTTTTACATTAAGTTTGATAAATCATTTTTGTATTTTAAGAATATGTGACAGTTCCTTATATTGATTGGACGCCACTCGTATCATATAGACTTTTTCCCCCGATTGGTTTTGTAAATGTTCTTGCTCAAAATCGTTTCTCTTCGGAAATCCATTCATGAAGAAAGGAAAAGCCTGTAGCATACCTCTCTCCCATGAGTCATTCATGTAAAATGAGAGAAACTTTTTGCAGACCGTAACAGAGTCTGACTTGAGAATGGGAAGATTGTTTGTTCTTTCTTCAGGGACAACAGATCGATTCATCGTTTCACCTTTTTTAATAAATTACTCCACGATTCTATCTGAAGAACATCGATTCCAAAAAGCATTTCAATTTGAAGTTTCGGAAGCCGGAGAGGTCAACCTTCGCTTCTGATCTTGCGTCTCCATTAAAAAAAGCTGAAAATACTTTACTGTAAATTTTTCAGAGAAACAAGAATAATTTTTTTATTTCACCGTTGCGTCAGATTCTCAAATCTGATGCAGAGTTTTGTCTAGCATAAGGCATCGATGAAAATTATCAATGAAACCATCGGATTTAAGAATCTGGCATTGAACTAAATAATTCTTCCTTTTAGTGTTTGGACACTACCTTTAAGTAAAATAAATCTTCCTTTTAGCATTAGGTAACAACCTTTGGGTAATAAAATTCTTTCTTTGTCTCTTTAGGAAACACTTTGTTATGGGAACCAGTTTCCGACTTGAGCGACAGTGAAAGACTAAACTGGTTTTGATCTTAATCAGATAACCTAAAACGAATTTGTTCCGAAACTTCGGAATGAAAACTGGTTTGGGGTGACAAACGACCTTTCTCGTCAAGCCTGTATGGTGACCTGTCGCCTGTCACCAGTTACCAACAACCACGCTACTGCATGTCAATTGTTTCTCTCGCTCCGCTGTCTTAAATTTCTGCCAGGATGACAGACTTTAAGTTGAATACGAATTTTAAGCCGACCGGCGATCAGCCGCAGGCAATAGCCGAACTAACCGCGGGCGTCCGTCGGGGAGATCCGTTTCAAACTCTGCTGGGAGTGACCGGTTCGGGAAAAACATTTACGATGGCTCATGTGATACAAAATGTCCAGAAGCCGACGCTGATCATTTCTCACAACAAGACGCTCGCCGCGCAACTGTACGGTGAATTCAAGACGTTTTTCCCGGAAAACGCCGTTGAATATTTCATTTCGTTTTACGATTATTACCAGCCGGAAGCTTATCTGCCGGTGACGGATACATACATCGAAAAAGATTCGTCGATCAACGACGAGATCGACAAACTTCGGTTGAGGACGACCAGTTCGCTCATCAGTCGGAAAGACGTCATCGTGATCGCGAGCGTTTCCTGCATTTACGGCATCGGCTCGCCGGAAGAATACTCGAAGTATATCGTCCTGTTGAAAAAAGGACAGCGTATCAGCATTCGCTCGGTTTTCCTGCAATTAGTTGACATTCTATATTCGCGCAACGATCTGGTACTGGAACGCGGTACTTTTCGGGCGCGCGGCGACGTCGTTGAGATTCAGCCTGCTTACGAAGATTTCGGATACCGGATTGAGTTCTTCGGCGACGAAATCGAGCGTCTCTACACGTTTACACCGCTGACCGGTGAGATCATTTCGGAATTGGACAATATCGTCGTCTTTCCCGCAAAGCATTTCATCTCGTCCGAGGAAACTGTCAAACGCGCTCTGGATACGATCGAAAAGGAATTGGACGTTCGCCTGCTGGAGTTGAAGGAAGCGGGAAAACTCCTCGAAGCGCAGAGAATCGACCAGCGAACACGCTTTGACGTCGAAATGATCCGGGAGGTCGGTTACTGTAGCGGGATCGAGAATTATTCCCGGCATTTTTCGGGTAGAAAACCGGGGCAACAGCCATTCACGCTCATGGACTTCTTCCCGAAGGATTATCTTCTGTTCATCGACGAGTCGCACGCAACGTTGCCGCAGATTCGGGCAATGTATAACGGCGATCGGAGCCGCAAGGAAATTCTCGTCGAATATGGTTTTCGCCTGCCGTCAGCGCTGGACAACCGCCCACTGAAATTTTCCGAGTTCGAGCAGATGATAAATCAGGTGGTTTTCGTTTCGGCGACGCCGACGGATTTCGAACTGGAAAAATGTAAAGGCGTCGTCGTCGAACAGATCATTCGCCCGACGGGATTATTGGATCCGGAAATCTTCATCCAGCCAAGCAAACATCAGATCGATCATTTGATCGAGGAGATCGTCAAAACGACTTCCCGAAAAGAACGTGCGCTGGTCACGACGCTGACGAAACGGATGGCGGAAGACCTCGCCGAATACCTGCAGGGAACCGGATTGCGCGTCCGGTATCTTCATTCGGAAATCAAGGCGCTGGATAGGGTCGGCATTCTGCGCGATCTGCGATTGGGAGAATTCGATGTTCTCGTCGGAATCAATCTCCTGAGAGAAGGACTCGATCTGCCGGAAGTTTCATTGGTGGCGATTCTCGACGCCGACAAAGAAGGATTCCTCCGATCGGCGCGGTCGCTGATGCAGGTTTCGGGACGCGCCGCGCGGAATATCAACGGGAAGGTCATTTTCTATGCCGACGAGATCACCGATTCGATGCGAAAAGTCATCGACGAAGTCAATCGCAGGAGAATCACCCAACAAAAATACAATGAAGAACACGGCATCGTTCCCAAAACAATTTACAAATCCGTCGCGGACGTCATGATGACGACCGCAGTCGCTGATATGAAACCGACCGAATTTCAGAAAAAGGAAAAATCCGACGATCGCTACCGTTCACAGATGGACGATCTTGAACTGATCGAGTTGCTGAAACGCGAGATGACAACGGCTTCGGAAAACCTCGAATTCGAGCGCGCGGCGGAACTTCGTGACGAGATTCTTCGTTTGTCTAAGAACAAGAAAACCGCTTTCGAGCGGAATGCTTATTAGGAAATAATAATGAATTTGAAAAAAAAGGTATTGGTCATTGGCGGAGGCGGGCGGGAACATGCGATCGTCTGGAAACTTTCGCAATCGCCGACTGTCGAGAAAATATTTTGCGCGCCGGGAAATTCCGGAACTGCGCATATCGCCGAAAATATCGCCATTATCGAATCCGACATCGAACGACTTCTGAAATTTGCGCGTGAGAACCGAATCGATTTGACGATCGTTGGTCCGGAAGCGCCGTTGATGGCGGGAATTGTCGATACATTTCGCGACGCCGGACTCGCGATTTTTGGGCCGACGAAAGCCGCCGCTCAGTTGGAAGGAAGCAAAGCGTTTGCAAAAGAATTCATGAAGCGACACAACATTCCAACGGCTTCGTTCCAGATTTGCCAATCCCGCCGGGAAACTGAAAATGTCGTCGCCGGGAAAGTTTTTCCGTATGTCATAAAGGTTGACGGACTTGCCGCCGGAAAAGGCGCACTCGTGATTCAGAACAAGGCGGATTTGAGTGCGGCGCTGGCGGAGATTTACACGGAAAACAAGTTCGGAAAAGCGGCGGAGAAAGTCGTGATCGAGGATTTTTTAATAGGCGAAGAACTATCCGTTTTTGCAGTCACGGATGGAAATCGCTACGTAGTTTTGCATTCGGCGCAGGATCATAAGCGAATTTTCGACGGCGATTTAGGTCCGAACACCGGCGGAATGGGCGCCTATTCGCCTGCGCCGCTCGGCTCGAAATCAGTTCTTGAAAAAATTGAGGAAAAAGTCATTCGGCCGGTTTTGGATGGAATGCGCACGGAAGGAACGCCTTATACCGGTGTTTTGTACTGCGGATTGATGATCGATAACGGCGAGCTGTCCGTCGTTGAGTTCAATGCGCGATTCGGCGATCCAGAAACGCAGGTAGTCATTCCGCTCATCGCGTCGGACTTTGCGGAATTGCTTTATGGCACGGCGACTGGAAAACTTGACAAGACTACTTTTTCTTTGTCGAACCGTTTTGCCGCCTGCGTCGTTCTCGCGTCGAAAGGTTATCCCGGTTCGTATGAAAAAGGAAAACAAATCTATGGAATAGACGACAGTTTTGCCGATCCGGATCAAACGCTTTTCATCGCAGGCGCCAAATTCGACGGAACGTCTTGGATCACGACCGGCGGGAGAGTTTTCGGCGTGACGGCGATCTCGGACTCGCTCGAATCGGCGATCGATTTGGCATATCGGCGCGTTGCCGGAATCCATTTCGACGGAATACAATTTCGGACGGACATCGGAAAAAAAGCATTTCAAACGAAAAATTGAGATTAAAAAGTATGGGAAACACGAAGACACGAAAGCACGAAGATATTTCTTAATAAAAAATCTTAGTATCTTTGTGCCTTAGTGGTTATAAAAAGGTGAGAAAATGGAATTAGATCGCATTTCAAGACTACAGCAAAGTTTCGGAATTCTCGGCGAGTCAGACCAAATCCGTGAGATCGTCGAAACGATCGATCAGGTTGCCGGAACGAACATCACCGTTTTACTTTCCGGCGAAAGCGGAACAGGCAAGGAAATCATCGCCAACGCGATTCACAAACACAGCGCACAGAAACATCAGCCGTTTATCAAAGTCAATTGCGGCGCGATTCCGCCGGGAATTCTCGAAAGTGAGTTATTCGGGCATGTCAAAGGATCGTTCACCGGCGCGATCGAACATCGGAAAGGCTATTTTGAAGCCGCTGACAACGGCACGATATTTTTAGATGAAATCGGCGAAATGCCACTTGAAACGCAGGTTCGGCTTTTGAGAGTGCTGGAACTCGGCGAATTCCTGCCCGTCGGCGGCTCTGATGCGCGGCACGTCGATGTTCGGGTCATCGCCGCGACGAATAAAGATTTGGCAGTCGAAGTTGATAAAGAAAAGTTCCGGAAGGATTTATACTACCGCATCAAAACGATCACGATCGTCATGCCGCCGCTGAGAAAACGCGCGGAAGACATTCCGAAAATGATCGATAAGTTCGCGCTCGATTTCGCAAATCGCAACAACATCATTTTTAAGGGATTTTCGCCAACGGCGATGAACATGCTGAAGGAATACGGTTGGCCGGGCAACACGCGCGAGCTGAAAAATTTCGTCGAAAGCATGATCGTCCTGCAAAAAGGCGAAGTCATCACCAGCGCGATGGTCGAAAAGCGTCTGTTCGGCGAACGCCATGAAGCGACATTCACGCCGAATCTGCCGATGAGAACCGGGAAAAGCGTCGATCAGGCAGAACGTGAACTAATCCTGCAACAGCTTTTCATGATGCGTCGCGAAATCCACGAAATTCACGATGTCACCGTTGGTGCTATGCCGCCGATGAATTATCCGCCGTCGCCGGCGGTTCAACTGCCGGGAAATATATCAACGCTTCCGCCGATGAAACATCAGGAGGAAGTCGCCGAAGAAGGCGAGGTCATTCTTGGCGATAATACAATCATTCATCCCGACAAGATCGGGCACATTTCGATGGAAGAAGTCGAGCGGGATTTAATCGAGCGGACGCTGAAAAAATTCAATTATAAGAAACGGCAGACGGCGAATGCGCTCAAGATCAGCGAACGAACACTCTATCGGAAAATTATCGAGTACAAACTGAAAGATGCAAATGTCTGACAAGTACCGTTTTTTTCCTGACTCAGAAAGCGTAAATTTTCCGCAGATATGAAAAATAGATATTATCAAACTTCAATGAAAAATCGAAACGCATGGAAAGTGTCGGTTGTCGCTATTGTCTTAACAATGGTTTTTTCTCAATGCTGGTTCTATTCGTTCAAAGGAACTTTGCCGCCGCATATTCAAAGCATCGCGATCCCGCTGTTCACTGACAAAACCGCCGAGTTCAGTATTCAAACCGTCGTAACTGACAAGATCCGGCTGGGATTTATCAAGGAAAATATTCTCCAGTTGGTAGAGGAAGCCAACGCCAATTCGGTTCTGTACGGTTCGATCATCAGCATTCAGGACAAGCCGCTGGTTTATTCGGAATCCGAGCAAGGCGAATCCGTCAGTGAGTACCGGCTAACCTTGCGAATCGAGGTCGAGTGGTTCGATAAAGTCAACAATCAGTCGATGTTTAAACAACAATTTACCGGCTATAGCGAATATGATCCGACGGGCGCGACCGATCGGACGCGCGACACGGCGTTGAGCGAAGCTATCACTCGAATAACCGAAGACATCATCAATAAAATATTAGCAGGCTGGTAATATGCGTTTGCCAGATGGATATCAGGGAAGGAAATTGGAACGGAAATGATGAACTTTGTCAACGTCAAAGATGTAAAGAACTACAACGGTCAGGAAGTGACGCTTAGGGGATGGATTTACAACTTACGCACCAGCGGGAAAATCTGGTTTCTGCTTCTGCGGGACGGAACGGGATTGATTCAGGGCGTTGTCTCAAAAAATGACACCACGGAAGATGTTTTTAGCAAAAAGGACGTCCTGACGCAGGAATCGTCGGTGACGGTTTCGGGACTTATTCATGAAGATAAACGCTCGCCGAGCGGTTTTGAACTGATCGTCAAAAACATCATCATTCATCAAATCGCCGTCGATTATCCGATCGCCCTGAAAGACCACGGCGTCGAGTTTTTGATGGAAAACCGCCATCTCTGGATTCGTTCGCGGAAACAGTGGGCGGTTCTGCGCATTCGCCACGCAGTTTATTACGCGATTACGGAATATCTGAACGATAACAATTTCATCCGCTTTGATTCGCCGATTTTGACTCCGAATGCCTGCGAAGGAACGACGACACTTTTTCAGGTTCCGTATTTCGATCTCGGCAAAGCCTATTTGTCGCAATCTGGGCAGTTGTATTTGGAAACCGGCATCATGAGCTTTGGGCGAGTTTATGATTTCGGTCCGGTTTTCCGCGCCGAGAAATCCAAAACGCGGAAACATCTGACGGAATTCTGGATGATGGACGCCGAAGCCGCATTCGTCGAACATGCGGAAAACATGCAAATTCAGGAAGAACTCATCCGGTTCGTCATTCGGAAAGTAATTGAAAAAAATATGACGGAACTGGAAATTCTTGAGCGCGACATCGAAAAACTACGGAAAGCCGACGCGCCGTTTGGAAAAATGACACACCACGATGTGGTTGATTTCCTCCGGTCGAAAGGGTCCGAAATCAATTATCAGGATGATCTCGGCGCACAAGATGAATTTTTATTGACCGAACATTCCGACGTGCCGATTTTTATCGAGAAATGGCCGAAGGAAATCAAGGCTTTTTACATGAAGCGCGATCCCGAAAACCCCAACCTTGTTTTGGGCGACGATTTAATCGTGCCGGAAGGTTTCGGCGAAATCATCGGCGGTTCGCAGAGGGAAGACGACCACGACCTTCTGCTTCAGCGGATGCAGGCGGAAAATATGCCGATTCAGGATTATCAGTGGTTTCTCGACATGCGAAAATACGGCTCGGTTCCGCACAGCGGATTCGGCGTCGGGCTTGAACGACTTGTGACGTGGATGTCCGGCGTTCAGCATATCCGCGAAACGATTCCATTCCCGCGAACGATTTATCGCATTCAGCCATGATCCGGCAGTTTCAATTATCGATGCGAGATGTGAAATGAAAGAAAATTACTCACCTATTAGTCGGTCAAAAGAAACCAAACGCCAACCGATCATCGCCGTTATCGGTGGGCGGGAATGCGACGAAGAAATCTGGCAACTTGCTTATCTTGTGGGGAAAGGAATTGCCGAACGCGGCGCGATCTTGATCTGCGGCGGCAAGAACGGTGTAATGGAAGCCGCTTGCCACGGCGCGTTTGACGCTGACGGACTCACGATCGGCATTATGACCGGCGGAGATGATTCCGAAGCCAATCCATTCGTGAAAATTGTAATTCCGACGGGAATTGGCGTCGCGCGGAATTCGATCATCGTTCGGGCTTGTGACGCGGCGATTGCCGTTGGCGGGAAATATGGTACGCTCTCGGAAATTGCTTATTGTCTGCAAATCGGGAAGCGCGTTTGCTCGTTGAAATCGTGGGCAATCGACGGCGTCGTTCAGGTGAAAACGCCGGAAGAAGCGCTGGGTTTTGCATTCGCCGACATCGCCAATCCTTCCGGATCGTCCGGTTTTAAATAATCTGTTGAAAATGGATAAGGAATCGTTGTATTTTAAGTATGAATCAAGAATGAATCATGAAGATCAACGTAAAAATGACGGTTCAGGGAGTTGTTCAAGGTGTCGGATTCCGGTACTTTGCGATGAGAAAAGCGGCAATGTTTCAAGTTTTCGGGTTTGTGCAGAATTTGGATAATGGAGATGTCTATATCGAAGCGGAAGGCGAAGAGGGTTTGGTGAACGATTTTGTCCGGGAAATTCAGATCGGCCCAATGTTCGGTACCGTGACGGATGTTATCAAAAACCGGTCGGAAAAGTTGGTTGGATACCACAGATTTGAGGTTCGGTTTTGAGCAGAACGATATACATTGCGATGGCGCAGATCAATCCGACGCTTGGCGATCTGAAAGGCAACAGCGCGAAGATCGGCGAGTTCATACGGAAAGCTAAACAGAAAGGCGCCGACTTAGTTGTTTTCCCCGAATTGAGTATCACCGGTTATTCGCCGATGGATTTGCTCTACGATTCGGGATTTATCTCCGAGAATGTACGTTACCTCAAACTTGTCGCTGATACGATGCCAGACGATATTGTCGCAATCGTCGGGTTTGCCGATCCGATGCCGGGCGGACTTCGCAACGGAGCCGCCATTCTGCGCAAGGCAAGAATTCTCGATAAACGGTATAAAACGATTCTTCCGAACTATGATGTTTTCGATGAGAAACGTTACTTTGTCCCGGCAGATGAGAATTTTCCTGTCAGGCTTGAAATAAAGGGAACGGAATTACATCTGGGTATTGAAATATGCGAAGACCTCTGGGATACCAATCATTCCATCAAAGTCACCGATAGATTGGTTGCGGCGGGCGCGGAATTCATTATCAATATTTCTGCCTCTCCGTTTGAATACGACAAGCGCGATGTTCGGAAAAATCTCATTCTCGAAAAAGTCGATCATCTTAAAAAACCGTTCGTCTTTGTCAATCTGATCGGCGGACAGGACGAAATGGTTTTCGACGGAAATTCGCTGGCTTTTGGTTCCGACTCGAATCTGATCGCCTGGGGCGGCGAATTCACCGAATCGTTGACGATATTCGATCTCGATCTTGAGAAAGGCATAGGAAAACCGATTCCACTGCCGGGAGTTCGTCGGGAAGCGAGCATTTTTAACGCGCTGGTTCTCGGTGTGAAAGATTATTTTCGAAAAACCGCCTGCCGAAAAGCCATTCTGGGCTTGAGTGGCGGGATAGATTCTGCTTTGGTGGCCGTTATTGCGGCGGAGGCGCTGGGCAACGAAAATCTGACATGCGTTTCAATGCCATCGAAATTTACGGCACAGATGAGCATCAACGACGCGCGTCTACTCTGCGACCGTCTTCATGTGAAATATCTTGAAATTCCGATCGATCCGCTTGCAAGAATCTATGACGAATCGCTTCGTGACATTTTTGCCGGAATGAAACGAAACATTGCCGAAGAAAACATTCAGTCGCGAATTCGCGGTAATTTGCTGATGGCGATCGCAAACAAATTCAATAGTTATCTGCTTTCGACGGGAAACAAGACCGAACTCGCGCTTGGATATTGTACGATGTACGGTGATATGTGCGGCGCGCTGGCAGTCATTTCCGATCTGAGCAAATCCGACGTTTACGCGCTTGCCCGATTCATCAACGAGACGTGGGACAATCTGATCCCGAAACGCATCTACGACCGAATTCCGACGGCGGAACTCGCGGAAGGACAATTCGACCCGTTCGATTATGAAATCGTCAGTCCGCTCGTCGATTCAATCATTAACGACCAATTGAGCAAAACCGAACTGATCAAGTTGGGATACGAAAAAACGCTGGTGGACGACATTTTCCGAAAGATCAAGATCGCCGAGTTTAAGAGGCATCAGGCGGCGCCGGGAATCAAGATTACCGGAAAGGCGTTTGGCATCGGCAGACGTTATCCAATCATTAATCATTTCGAGGAGATTTGAACCGGTGAAGATTTTCCGAATCATTTTTACTTTCATCATTCTGGTTTCAACCGTTGTTCCGCAAGATGTCAGTTTTGTGAACGGAAATATTTGGCGGAAAATGAAACAGGATAACAAAGTCTATTATCTGACCGGTTTTCTTGACGGTTTGAAGAAATCTTCGCAGATCATCGACTTGAGCGTACAGTCCGCCCAACGAAAGGAATTTTCGTTTGTCGAGCCATTTTACGTCAATCAAATGCGCGAAAATATCAACGCCTATTTTCCAGAGCGAGCGTCTGTCAGCACCAGTACAATCATCGAATTGTTAAATGCTTTTTACGCCGATAAATACAACTCGAAGATTAAATTTGAAGCGGCGATTCGGATCGTTCTTGCCCGGCAGAAAGGCGACATTGGTAAAGCCGATTTCTGGTTGGAAGAAGCGCGCCGATCAATATTTGCGAAATGAAATTACTTCAACAAAGAGTGGTACCATGAAAGATTACACAGAAAATGAAGAACTCCAGTTTTCCGAGCATTTTTACGGGTATATGGCGACCATGTTGATCGCCGGCTTCAGCCTCTTTTTGGTTTCCATTGAACCGGAAATCTTGAAACAATTTCGGTTATGGATTTCGCCGCAAACGCTCAATGCGCATCTTCTGTCTTGGTTCGCCATTTCCGTAATTACCGGCATGTTATCGTTTTTCTGGGGAATGGCGTCTCAACTATTCCGCCGGAAAAACCGTGTTTTACATTTGCTCTGGTACGCCGCGATTCTCTCGGCGACGTTGTTGTTTTCGACGATCTTTTACGATATACTCATGTCACCGGAAAAATCGCTATTTGGATTACTTCTCGTAATTCTATTTTTATCGAATATTGCGACGGCGGCATTTTCCGCGATATTTTACATTCTGCATTTTGAACAGCGGCATAATTTCACGGTTTTCGCACTCGGAATCATGGCGGCGACGACCGCCTATAACTGGCTCTACCTGAGCCTTATCGGCAAAATCTCTATTATCTGAAATAAATATTTTTGAATTTCAGCGGTCGTTTAAATGGGTAAAATCTGGCTACAAAAAATTCCTTTAGTATTCATCTGTCTTCCGTATTTGATTGGGATTGTCGTCAATAACTGGCTTCTGATTCCGGTAATTTTTTGGTTCTGTACGCTGGGGTTCATCTTTTTGTTGGATGTTGTTTTGTCTAAGCGGTTTCGGTCGATTTGGCTAATCATGTCCATGATGTTTTTGCTCGGCGGAATGAATCATTCAGTTTCCGTCGATACAAGCGGAAATCACCTAACAAAATTTTCACGTCTCGACGAGCCGCTTCCGGTGATGGGTGAAGTGAAAACCGTTGATAAACGCGCCGATGGTTCGACAAAAATCCGGCTTTTCAACATTCACATTCGCAATGGAAGGTGGCATCATTTTACTGGCGATTTGTTGTTGACTGTCCGCGATTCATGTCCGGATTACCGGTACGGCGATGTTCTTGGATTCATCGGCAAAGTCACATTTCCAACAGAAGCGCGAAATCCCGGAGATTTCAACTATCGGAGATATTTAACTAATCATAGCATTTATGCGACGGTTTATCTCAATCGTGGCGAAATTCCGCTGGTAGTTGAATCAAACCGGTTTCATCTGAGACGGTTTGCGAACGATGTCCGATTGCGGATCGAACGGTTGATTGATGCTTCCATGAGCGGTGAGCAGGCGGGAATTCTGAAAGCGCTGATCGTCGGCGTTCGCGGCGAAATCAGCGACGAAACGGTTCAGGCGTTCGTCAACTCCGGCGTCATTCATGTCCTCGCGGTTTCCGGTCTGCATGTCAGTTACGTGACGCTCGTGTTTGTCGTGCTGTTCGGATTTCTGCGCGTCCCAATAAAACCCAAGACAGTTTTAGTTGTTATTGCGTTGGTATTTTATGTATTCGTTGTCGATCTTCGTCCTTCAGTGATGCGCGCTGTTATCATGGCGTCAATGGTGCTCATCAGTCAGGCATGGGAGTTCAGACACAATATTTACAATACATTGATTGCCGCCGCATTCATTCAGGTTTTGATTAATCCGCTTCAGCTTTTTGATATGGGATTTCAGCTTTCGTTCGCGGCGGTTTTTTCAATTATTTATATCTATAAACGGCTCGAATTTCTCCTGCCGGATTTGATCAAACCAGCATCTGTAAAAAATCCCGCAATGCGGCGATTGAATCAGATGTTTTTAGTTTCGCTTGCCGCGAATCTCGGAACAATGCCCATCACGATATATTATTTCAACCGGATTCCAATCATCTCATTGATCGCCAATCTGTTCGTGATTCCGCTGGTCGGCGTTATTGGCGGACTCGGTTTTGCGCAAGTGATTCTTGGAGCGATCTGGAGTCCGATCAACATCGCTTACGGCGAAGTGCAAATGATTCTTATCTGGATTCTTCAAAAGTCGATAATGATTACGTCATCAGTCCCGCACGCATCGCTGATCTTTTCCAGCATTTCGCTGACCGGATTGGTGATTTCGTATTTCATCTTATTTGGATTGCTGAATTTTGACAAAAAACATGTCGGCGCCGCCACGACGATCGGTGTTTTAATACTGCTGAATTTCTGGGTTTGGAAAGAGCCGCTTGCGAAGCCGACGCTTCGCGTTACTTTTCTGGATGTCGGGCAAGGCGACGCGGCGTTCGTTGAATTTCCCGGCGGCAAAAGAATGCTCATTGACACCGGCGATCGGACATTCCGACGGGATTACGGTGAGTTAGTCGTTGCGCCGTATTTCGTTCGACATGGCATTAAGCGAATCGACATTTTGTCGCTGAGTCATCCGCATAGCGACCACATCGGCGGCGCGCCGTATTTACTGAAGCATTTCACGGTTGGTGAGATTTGGGAAACGGAGTTCGAAACGAAATCCTATATTTTTAAGGAAATACACCATATTGCCGATTCGCTCGGCGTCCCAATCCGACATGTTCGATCTGGCGATTGCTTTCCAATGGACCAATTCGCAACCATTTATGTTCTTCATCCATCCAAAAAATATTTGAGAAAAGAGACGACGCTCAATAATTCGTCCTGCGTGCTGAAACTGACGCATGGCGCGGTCGATTTTTTATTTACCGGCGATGTTGAAGTTCATGCCGAACGGCGAATCCGATACTGGCAGGATTTTCTTGCATCGGAAATTGTTAAAGTGCCGCATCATGGTTCGGCAACTTCTTCTTCGTCCGATCTGCTGGCGGAAATCAAACCGCATATCGCACTGGTTTCCGTCGGGCGAAATAACAAATTCAAGCATCCTTCCGACTCAACGCTTGCACGATATTCGGCGCTCGGCACAACGATTCACCGAACCGATAAGAATCGTGCGTTAGTCATCGAATCGGATGGAAAACGGGCAAAAGTAGTGAAATGGTGAGAGAAGAATTTGACCATCCCGAAAAATCGGGATAAACTTCAAATACCTAAACCCCGCCGTTGGCGGGGGATAATTGTAGGTTGGAGATTGAAAATTGAATATAAGGATGATGTCAAATTGCAGATTGCAAAATTCAAATTTGTGCATCGGCGTTTCTTCGGCAGATTTGTGTTTGAATAGGTAAGCGCTTTGAAAAAAGATATTGAAACAGAAATTTTCCGTATTTATATTCGCTTAAGCATTGAAATACGGAGAAATGAATGATACGCACCCAAAAATTATTCTTACTGGTATTCACTCTGGCTTTTGTTTCCAACCTTACCGCCCAGCGGAAAACCACGCTCGCCCTCCTCGACCTCGACGCCGCCGCTTAAGCCAAACTGAAACTGAAATCCTTTCCAATCGTCTCCGTAGCAATGCCGTGAATGTTGGCATCTATGACGTCGTCGAGCGTCAGAAAATGCAGGAAATTCTCGATGAACAGGAATTTCAACTGTCCGGCTGTACCAGCGACGCCTGCGCCGTGCAAGTCGGTCAACTTCTCGGCGTCGAAAAAATGATTTCCGGCTCGGTCGGCGTCTTTGGCAAGGTGTACACCGTCGAACTCCGCCTGCTCGACATGGAAACCGGCAAAATCGAGCGGAGCGCCAACTATGACTTTCAAGGCGAACTCGAAATCCTGCTGATGGAAGGCATGAACAACGCCTTGCTGAAACTGCTCGGACTGCTCGATATGCCAACCTCTACGTCTGTCTCGATTTACAACAAAACCGGCACGCTGGTTCTGAACAGCATTCCCAACGGCGCTGATATCCTGATCGATGGCAAATCATCCGGTACAACGCCGTCGACCATCACTGGTGTTCCAGCCGGACTACGAACCATCGTCCTGAAGAAAGCCGACTTCCAGCTGTTTACCACTTTCATCAATGTTTTAGCTGATAAGGCAAATCCGCTCACCGCCACGCTGAAATCTCAATATGCCCGCGCCAATATTTCTGTCAACGAACCCGAGGCGGAAATCTACCTGAACAATAGCCTACTGGGCCAAGGAAAGTGGTCGGAGGCAAAGGTCAATCCCGGGAATTATATCTTCGAGGTCAAGCACTGGCGCTATCTTCCATACAAAGAAACGATCCAACTGAATCCGGATGATTCTTTCCAGCGGAACATCGAACTCCAACCCCGGCTGGGTTCATTAACGGTCAATGTCACACCGAAGGATGTCCGATTATTGATTTCCGGAGAAAAGTACCAATCCGAAGAGAAACCAACTACACTTCAAATCGGCGATTATCAACTTACTACCCGTAAACCATATTACTACCCAATCAAACAAGAATTTACGATTACCGAAAATACAACCACTGAAATCAACCTCAATTTGCTGGATGGGAGTAAAGATTACCAGCGCATAAAAACCAAACGCAACTGGTCATCCTTAGCGACAGCCGGTATTTGGTGTCTGACTGGTGTATCCGCATTGCTGTCCGAGTTTTATTACGATAAATACTGCGACGGGAGAACTGTCAATGATGTAAAGAAATACCGCAACCGAACAGAATTATTTGGCAATCTCGCCAAAGGCGGGCTGGTGATCGAGATCGGCTTTTCCGGCTATAGCATTTATGAATATTTTCACTTAAGTCATCTTGTGGATGTTATGGAGGCGAAGCCATGAAACGAATCCAATCGGCATTTTACTCAATCTTAATCTTAATACTCATTCTTTCTTTCACCTGCGACCATAAATTTAGAAATCCGTTAGACCCGGATACCGAAATCAAGCCGGACGAATGGGCGCCGACTAACCTGGCGGCGACTGTAATCGATGATTCTCATATTCGTCTGATATGGACACAGGAAGAGTCAAGAATCGAAGGATTTGTTATCGAGAGGAAAGATGGCAATGCTAACTATAAGGAAGTCATCAGGACCGACACGACCTTCTTCATCGATGATAGCCTTAACATCAACATCGGATATATCTATAGAATTACCGCATTTGCAGGGAATAACTTATCTACGGCAATTGTGGCAGAAAGAATTCAAACTGCTTTTCCAGTACCAACCAACCTGAACACTGTTGCTATTAATGACCAATCGATTCGACTGACCTGGACGGATAACTGCTTGTTTGAATCTGGATGCCGAATTGAGCGCAAGACCGGAACCGGAAGCTTTGTCCAGATCGCCGAAGTTGCCGCTGATCAGACAACCTTCGATAACACCGGATTGACTTACGGCGAGACTTATACATATCGTATTCGGGCTTATACCCAGATCAATCAATCCGGTTACTCAAATGAAAATTCAGCACAAATGATAATTCATGCTCCTACAATTATATCTGCGATAGCCATTGATGACCAATCGATTCATCTGACTTGGACGGATAACTGCTCGTTTGAATCGGGTTTTCGGGTAGAACGTAAAACCTCAAGCGGTAGTTTTGTTCAGATTGCCGAAGTTAATGCCAATTCAACGGAATATACCGAAACCGGTTTGACTTACGGTGAGACTTACACCTATCGGGTCAGGGCATATACTCAGATCAATCAATCGGATTATTCAAATGAGGATTCAGTACAAATAATGGTCTTTGCTCCTACAAATTTATCAGTGACAGCAATTGATGACCAATCGATTCGTCTTATTTGGACAGATAATTGTTCATTTGAAACGGGATACCGAATCGAGCGCAAGACCGGAACCGGAAGCTTTGTCCAGATCGCCGAAGTAAATGCCAATTCAACGGAATATTCTGAAACCGGTTTGACTTACGGTGAGACTTACACCTATCGGGTCAGGGCTTATACTCAGATCAATCAATCGGATTACTCAAATGAAAAATCAGCCCAAATGACCATCACTGCTCCAACAAATCTCATGGCGACAGCCATTGATGATCAGACAGTTCGTTTGAATTGGACAGATAACTGCTTGTTTGAATCGGGATACAGAATTGAGCGCAAGACTGGATCTGGAAGTTTTGTCCAGACTGCCGAAGTAAATGCCAATTCAACGGAATATATTGAAACCGGTTTGACTTACGGTGAGACATACACCTATCGGGTCAGGGCATATACGCAAGTCAATCAATCGGATTATTCAAATGAAAATTCAGCCCAAATGACAATCCAAACCCCCAGCAACCTGACTTTAACAACAAATGATATAATTTTTTGTATTAATCTAACCTGGACAGATAACTGCTCATTTGAAGTTGGATTCAGGATTGAGCGTAAGATTGAATCTGGGAATTTTGAACAAATCGCTGAGGTATCCTTAAATACTACCGAATATACAGATTGCGGATTAGGGACCGATATTGAATATACATACAGAATTAGGGCATACACTTTACTTAACCAATCAAATTATTCAGATGAGAAAACAGGTCACATCAATGAAACAATAACCGATATTGACGGCAACGTATATAAAACTGTTAAAATCGGCGACCAGATCTGGATGGCAGAAAACCTGAAAGTGACCCATTACCGCAATGGCGCTGAGATACCGAATGTAACAGACAATACCTCATGGTCTGCTCTGACTACCGGTGCTTATTGCAATTACGATAATGATGCGAATAAAGTGGTGACCTATGGCCGGCTTTATAACTGGTACGCTGTAAATGATAGCCGCAACATTGCTCCTACTGGCTGGCACGTACCAACTGACGCAGAGTGGCAAACTTTAGTGGATTATTTAGGTGGCAATATTGTAGCCGGCGATAAAATGAAAGAGGCTGGAACGACACATTGGTATAGTCCCAACACCGGCGCCACGAACGAAAGCGGATTTTTGGCGTTGCCCGGCGGCTGCCGTCTCGTCAGTGGGACGTACGACTACATTGGTCACGACGGGTACTGGTGGTCGGCTTTGGAGGGCAGTAGTAACTACGCATGGTACCGAGTTCTGAATTACAGTAATTCCTACGTCAACGGTTACACTTACGATAAGCAGTACGGTTTCTCCGTTCGTTGTGTGAGGGATTAGCCCATTTGACTATTTTGGAGTGTTCCGACCGTGTCGGAACTCGTCGTTGCAGACGACGGAAGAAGGCAGGCATTAACACGGTTAATGCACTCCATAGCGAGATTCTTTCTGCGAACTTTGTTCGCAAGCATTAACACGGTTAACGCACTCCAAAGTCGCTTACTTATAGAAACAGTTTTCTCCGCGTCCTCCGCGCGCTCCGCGGTTAATATTTATTTAATCAACGTGAGCTGTTTGGTCGCCCGGAAGTTTCCGGACTGCAGTTGATAGAAATAGGTTCCGCTGGCGAGTTGCCCGGCGTCGAAATTTACATGATGGCTTCCGGCTATTTCTTTCCGGTCGGTGAGCGTAGCGACTTCCTCGCCGCGCAAGTTTAACACTTTGAGCGTAATGTGTTCGGTCTTCGGGATTTGAAATAGGATCGTCGTCTGCGAATTGAACGGATTCGGATAATTCTGATACAAGCGAAATTCGTCGGGAAAAGCCAGATCATCTGTCTTGCGAATTTCACCGGCGACTTCAAAATAAGTAAGAATTTTTTCCATAAAGTCGTTTCGGACCGATTCGGCGATGATCGTTTCGAATGGAAATCCGAGAGTAACGACTTTTCCCTCCTGAGTTCCGCCGGTGAAAACGCCGCTGAAACATGTTCCCGCGAACCCGCCCGTCGTATCGAAACCGGTGTATTTCAAGAAGCCGGAACTGCCGTTCGTGTGACCGAGAACGTCCGGCCATTTGACGTTGATCGTTCCGCGTGTGCCGTTATCGAAATAAAAGGTCGAAATGTCACCGAGCGGCGAACCGGGAATTGTCTCTGCCCGATAATATTTACCGGAGCTGTCACCTGGAGCGTCGGAAAGGTACTTCATCTTGAGAAAATTCCAGCAGAAATCCTTGTCGGTCGCCGAACCTTTATAATCCACGTCCCATGCGAGTTCGGCTCCGGAAACAAGCAGACGCCCGCCGCCTTGCAGAAAAGTTTTTACAAATGCTTGTTCGCTGGTGCTGAAAGTTTCATCGGCTGTGCTTTCATCGCCGAGGAT
>PEYN01000141.1 GCA_002774355.1 Candidatus Marinimicrobia bacterium CG08_land_8_20_14_0_20_45_22
CATGACGATGGGACAC
Source organism: Candidatus Marinimicrobia bacterium CG08_land_8_20_14_0_20_45_22 (assembly GCA_002774355.1). Taxonomy (NCBI): domain Bacteria; kingdom Pseudomonadati; phylum Fidelibacterota; species Fidelibacterota bacterium CG08_land_8_20_14_0_20_45_22. The sequence goes on from PEYN01000141.1 coordinate 17, forward strand.
GTCATCCCAACTTCCATCGAGTTCATGGACAAACTCTCGTTCCAGACTTCGTACAAATATCTGAACGAACATTTGCCGAATGAAGACGCGGGAGCAATGTTACTCATCGAAGTTGATGGCAACAGCATGGAACAACTCGAAAAGGAATATGAAACCATCGGCGAACTTTGCCTGGAGAATGACGCCATCGACGTTTTCGTAGCCGACAACGCCACAACACAAGAGCGCGTTTGGAAAGTCCGGCGCAACATCGCCGAGGCATTCAAAGTCTATTCACCAATACAAAGTCTCGAAGATATCGTCGTTCCATTCGCCTCCATTCCGAAAATTCTCCCAGAAATCGAAAAACTCGCGGGAAAATATGACGTCGTCATTCCGTGTTACGGACATGCAGGCGACGGAAATCTTCACGCGACAATCGTGAAAAAACCGGAGATGTCGATGAAAAAGTGGGACGAATTATTGCCGACGATTCTCTGGGATTTGTATGACAAGACCGTCGCGTGCGGCGGAACGATCAGCGGCGAACACGGCATCGGTCACAAACGGAAAGCATTCATCGGGCAGGCGCTGGAGCCGACGTCCATCGAACTGATGCGCCGTGTTAAACTCGCCTTCGATCCGAAGAATATCCTCAATCCCGGAAAAATCTTCGACATCGATTAACCGATCACTGAACTTGAGAATTTCAATAGGATGATTTCACAATCATTTTTATCTGATCTCATCGACCTGCGCCGAGAAATCCACCGGCATCCGGAATTGTCGAATGAAGAACAAGTAACCGCCGAGCGACTCATCCGATTTATTTCGGCGCATTCCAAACCAAGTCAAATTGTTCAAAATATCGGCGGTCACGGCTTTCTGGTTGTATTCGACAGCGGTCAGCCGGGAATAACGGTCGCCATCCGTACGGAATTGGACGCTCTGCCGATTCACGAAAAAACAGATTTGCCGTATAAGTCAGAAATCACCGGCATTTCGCATCACTGCGGACATGACGGACAGATGACAATTCTCGCCGGATTGGCACATTTGATCGCACAACAGCCGCTGAAATCTGGAAAAGTTATCCTGATCTTCCAACCTGCGGAAGAGACTGGCGAAGGCGCGCGCCGCGTTCTTGCCGACACAAACTTCAGCCAATTTCCCATCGACCTTATTTTCGGATTTCACAATTTACCCGGATTTCCTTTTGGTAAGGTTATCATCAAAGATCGAACATTTAGTGCGGCTTCGTGCGGAATGATCGCGACGCTAACCGGACATCCGTCGCACGCCTCGCATCCCGAATCCGCCGTCAGTCCCGCGCTGGCGATGGCTGAGACAATTCAAGCACTGAACGCGGTTCATCATGCTCCCGATTCGAGTGAAGATTTTACATTGCTCACCGTCATTCATGCGCGTCTCGGCGAAGTCGCATTCGGAACGACCCCTGGCGACGCCGTCGTTATGGCGACTCTTCGCGCTTACACAGATAATCGGCTCAATTTCTTGAAATCTGAAACAGTGAGACTGATTCAGGGAATATCTGAAAAACATCATCTGGCGTGTGAATTTTCCTATCGCGACGTTTTCCCTTCCTGCATCAATCAAACTGATGCCATTCGACAAGTCCGGAACGCCGCTAAATCTTGCGGAATGGAGATAACCGAACTTGAGAAACCGTTTCGCTGGTCGGAAGATTTCGGATATTTCACGTCCCGATTTCCCGGCGCCTATTTCGGAATCGGAGCCGGAAAAAATCATCCCGACCTGCACGACGCCGCTTACGATTTTCCCGATGGATTGATCGAACTTGGATTGACAATTCTCCATCAACTCATCGCTAGCATTCTCGGATAATTTTCTATCAACAAAGCAAAAATGTTCAGAATTGCAACTAATCCCGACGACCTGATAAAGGTTTTTATTGTTCGCGGCATCGTGTTTCTGGAAGAACAAAACGTGCCGTATGCCATCGAAATGGATGATTATGAAAACTCGGCGACTCACATTCTCGGTGAAATCGACGGCGAACCGTTTGCGGCAGGCAGAATTCGCTTCATCGAAGATTTTGCTAAATTAGAACGCATCGCTGTCCGGAAGGATTTTCGCGGGAAAAGCTACGGGCATCAAATCGTGGATTTCATGCTCGACATCGCCAAATCTCGCGGATATAAAAAATTCACACTGCACGCACAGGCGCATCTCCGCTCTTTTTACGAACAACACGGATTCCACGTTTGCGGCGAACTGTTCAAAGAGGCTAATATCGATCACTTTCCGATGCAACGGGAAGAGTAAAGCGGCGGGCTATAAGTTCACCAGTAATCAGTCAGTTGCCAGAGGCGCATCTAACGCTTCTCGGACTCTTGTCCAGGCTTCCGACGGTCGATACGGCTTCTGGATGAACGCTTTCAATCCGCGAGACAGCAGATCGGATTTCTTATCCGGCTCAATGTAGCCGCTGGCAATGATCACTTTCACCTCCGGATATGCTACGATAAGTCGTTCAAAGAGTTCGATCCCGTTCATGATTGGCAAGCCGATATCGCTGATGATTAAGTCGATCTTTGATCTTTGTTCACCGTATGTCTTCAAACCGGCTTTACCATCGACCGCCGTTATCACGTGGTATCCTTTTTTCTCCAGAACTTCCTGTAAAAAGTTTCCACACCATATTTTCATCTTCTACAATGAGGATGGTTTCATTTCCACCCGCAATATCTCCGTTGGTTTGATCTGTCGAAATTTCCAGTGATTCAGCCTCTTGAGGAACGGGCAAATAAACAGTAAATGTCGTTCCTTTTCCCTCGGCGCTATCAACAAGAATGAAACCGTTGTGGTTAGTTACAATGCCATAGATAATCGAGAGTCCTAAACCGGTTCCTTTCCCAAAATCTTTTGTCGTGAAGAATGGATCAAAGATACGCTTGATTGTCAATTCACTCATGCCCATGCCGGTATCCGAGACTTTAATCCGGATATATTCTGATGCGGATGCTGGCGGCAAGAGCAATCGGACGACATCGCCCATCATAGTATCCGTTTGGATCGTTAGTGAACCACCATTCGGCATGGCGTCGCGGGCGTTCACGCAGAGGTTCAGTAAAACCTGCTGAAGTTGACCGGCGTCGCCCAATACGAAAGGCACCTTTCCAGTTTGCTTATTGATCTCAATCGTTTTCGGGAAGGTTTCGGCAAATAATTTCATCAGTTCTTCGATGATCTGGTTAATACTGACCGCCTGCAAATTGGGTTCATCTTTTCGGGCGAATGTCAATAGTTGTTTGACTAACGCCGACGCACGTTGTCCGGCTTTCTGAATCGCCTGAAGGCTGGCAGTCATCCGTTCCATCTGCATGTCTCCCATTTCAATTAAAGAGGTGTGACCAATGATTATTGCGAGGATGTTATTGAAATCATGGGCGATACCTCCGACGAGCGTACCCAAACTTTCAAGTTTCTGGGCATGCTGAAGCTGCGCTTCCAGGATTTTCTTAGTTTCTTCAGCCCGCTTGCGTTCAGTGATGTCATGATTGACGGAGACTCTTCCGGAAAAATTACCCGCTGAATCTTTCAGAACCGAAATAGTACTTCGTACGTCAACGGTTTTCCCGTCTTTGCAATACTGCATCATTTCACCTGACCAGATGCCATCCCGATCTATTTTAACAAACACTTCTTCTCTGGACTGGTTGAGATACTCGGGTTGCATAATGTCATGGAATTTCTGACCGAGAACTTCCTCCGCTTTCCAACCATAAATCCTTTCTGCGGCATTGTTCCAGGCCTGAATTCTACCGTCGGTGTCCGATGCAATAACCGCGTCAAACACATTCTGCAATAAATAAGCCTGG
>PEYN01000142.1 GCA_002774355.1 Candidatus Marinimicrobia bacterium CG08_land_8_20_14_0_20_45_22
AAAATAGCCTGTTTCCTAAGTTCCTTTGTATCCAATTTCCTGCCTCTTCTTTTTGACTGGAAATTGAACATTTTTTCCGAATCTGTAAACGATGCCCTGCTACAGATTGACCATTAAAGTGTAAACGATGTTGTGCTAGTAAATGTGTTAGCGATGTCATGCTAGTTATCAAGTATTTACTATTGGGTTTGTATTAAGTCCGGATTGTTATTAAATTCCGCCGCTATTTTTAAGGCGGAGTAGCTCAGTTGGTTAGAGCAGCGGAATCATAATCCGCGTGTCCGGGGTTCGAATCCCTGCTCCGCTACTAATTTTAATCATAGTTCTTGCCTGTCTCTTCCGAGAAGCGAGGATGCTTGCTTAAAAACTTTGGTTCTTCGCTATTTTGTGAGGGGAGATGGTTGAATAATTGAATCAGTTTAGTAAAATTTATCCTATGAAAGACATAGAACTATTTCAAGAAGCAATTGGCTTAAGCCATCAGTGGTAAAGTTCAATCTTTAATTCTGTCAAAATTTCTCCTTCACTTTGCGGGCGGGTCGATTAAATTACCTGTTGCTATGGCTCGAATACCGAACGCGACGATCGAACAAATCAAAGCCCGCGCTGACATTTTAGAAGTTGTCTCGGAAGTCGTTCAACTGCGCCAGCGCGGACGCAACTACTTTGGACTTTGTCCGTTTCACGAAGAGAAAACCCCTTCGTTCAGCGTCAACCCATCGATGGGCATCTTTCACTGTTTCGGATGTGGAAAAGGCGGCAATGCGATCACGTTCATCATGGAATATGAAAAGATCGACTACATCGAAGCGCTCAAACGCCTTGCTGACCGCTATCATATCCGCATCGATTGGGAAGAGACCGGCGAAGACCGCGAACAGGGCGAGATCGCGTTGCTTTACGAATTGCACGATCTGGCGATGAATCTCTACCATCAGCAGATTTTCTCCGAAAAAGGAAAATCCGCACTCGATTATCTAATTCAACGCGGATTCAGTCGGGAGATTATCAAACAGTTCAAGATCGGATTCGCCACCGATGATTGGGAAAACCTGTTTCGGAAAGTTGACGCCGCCAAATTTTCACCCGGCGTTCTGGAAAAATCCGGCTTGTTCGTTCGCAAAGAAGGAACGCTGTTCTACGATCGTTTCCGGAACCGCATCATATTTCCAATTCATAATCTTGCCGGGCGCGTCGTCGCTTTCGGCGGCAGAACAATGGACGCCAATCCCGAAGCTTCGGGAGCGAAATACATCAACTCCGCCGAGACGCCGATCTATTTCAAGAGCGGCATCCTGTACGGACTATTTTATTCCAAAGACCAGATTCAGCGTTTCGGAGCCGCGGTGATCGTTGAAGGTTACACCGATTTTCTCCGCATGTACACTTCCGGAATTCAAAATGTCGCCGCCGGTTCCGGTACTGCGCTGACGTTTCATCACGCCAAAGCGCTGAAAAGATTCACCAGCCAAACTGTGTTGTGTTACGACGGCGATGAGGCGGGACAAAATGCCACCGAACGCGCGGGGTTCATCCTGATGAAAGAAGGACTCGACGTGAAGGCGATTTCCCTGCCGCAGGAAGACGATCCAGATTCTTATCTCCGGACGCATTCCGTCACCGATTTTAATCTGCTCTACAAAAACGCACCGGATTTCATCACTTTTTACATCAATCGTCACCAGTCGGAGTTGACGTCGCCCGCTTCCAAAACGCTGTTCCTTGAAAAGATCGTCGCAGAACTGATCGAGATCAGGAATCCGGTGACGCGCGAATTGATTGTTCAGCAGGTCGCCGACCGGCTTCGTCTCAGCGAAGAACTCATCAACAGCCAAATCCGCTTTGTTCAGAGACAAAAGGCCGCCTATGGAACTTCTTCCTCGAAACCGGATACGGTGGAAGAGAAAACAATCCAACTGAAATCACCGGTCGAAAAAGCCGAGTACGAATTGATAAAATTGATTCTGACCGATAATCCGCCGCTTGGGGAGATTGTCACCGCTTATTTGAAACCGGAACAGTTTAGCCACGCCATTTTAAAAAAAATCTATTCGCGGATCGTGGCGCGTTTGGATGATACTAAGTCTATTCAACCGGCTTCGCTTTTCGATGACGAATGGACGGAACAGGAAAAATTTTATCTCTCACGGCTCCTGTTTGAAGCAGAGCATCTAAAAGAGGAAAGCGCCGACATCGATCTTCAGCGAACGGCTAAAGACTGCATCGTTGTTGTACTTGCCGCTGAAACCGAACAGCAGATCAAGCAACTTCGCGAGCGCATCAAAGTCGCCGAAAAAGCCAAAGAAGATACGGAAAAACTCATCATCGAACTCTCCAATCTTCGGCGCAAGCGCAAAGAGATCGAGCATTTGTTCACCGCGATCGCGGAATAAAATCAAAGCCATTGCTGTTTAAGTGGCTATAACTGGCGAGCAACCTGCTGTCAATTTCTAATCGACAAAATTGCCATAAAATTGTCGACTGCTAATCGACACATTTGGTGATTTTATTTGGATAAAGAGATAAATTCCGGTCAGAAAAGCCGGGCGAACCGCGCCGGTTGGCGATCTATCCAGTATCCTCGGTGATAAGCGTCGCTGATCAACAGCGGCATTGTAATGGTTGCTTCACCGTAAACCATTTGCTCATAAGTCGTATCGACTTTTCCCCATGAACTGGCTTCCTTGAGCGTCGAACCGGAAAGTCCGCCGTCACGTTCATCGGCAACGGTCAGTTGAATGGCGTATTTGTGCATCGGTTTATCTTCGCCGAGAACTTCGGTCGCCACGACAACATCCTGTGTAAAATTCTTCGGAACGCCGCCTCCAATCATCAGAATGCCAGTCTCTTTCGTAGCGATCTTGACCTTCGTCAGTTCGAGGAAATCGCGCGCCGAGTCGAGCGTCAGCATGTCGCCTTTTTTATTCCATTGATGATGAATTAGTCCGAAACCTGCCGAGCAATCTGAAAAAGCCGGCACGAAGATCGGCATCTCTTTTTGGTAGGCGGAAAAGACGACGGATTTGTCGGTCTTCACGCCGTTCTTCTCGAGATATTTGCCCATTTCAAAGATGAATTCTCTGGAGGAAAACGGTCGCGGCGGAAGGGAATTAGCGATTTTTGCTATTGTCTCATCGCAAATCCGTAGTTCGTCTTCGTCGATATAGGTGTCGTAAATCCGGTCGATAGCGAGATCGCGGAGTTCGCTGTCATGAACAAATGGTGTTCCGATGTAATGTTTGAATCCGAGCGCTTCGAAGAAATCCTGATCAACGATAATTGCGCCGGTTGAGACGATTGCGTCAACCATGTTTGCCTCGATCATATCGACGACGACATTCTTGAGCCCGGCGCTAAAAAGTGAGCCCGCCAGCGTTAGAATAACATTGCAATCTTTGTCTTTCAACATGCGGTTCAGAATGTCCGCCGCGACAGCGAGATTCCGAGCCTGAAACGCCATGCCGCGATAAGAATCGATGATCGGTCGCGCGTCAAACGATTTGACGTCGATGTGCTGAATGGTCTTCTGGAGGTAGTCATTTTTTTTCATTCTTTTTTTCTCCTGAAAAAATCATGCTAAGCGTTCGGTAGATCAGTTTGGCGGCGGCAAAATCCGGAGCGCGGTTTGCCGGGCTGGGCATCAGTTCATTGACGTCCATGCTGACGATATTTTTCGCTCCGGCGACGGCTTGGATGACTTTTAATACATCATACCAGCCCAAGCCGCCGGGTTCGGGCGTTCCTGTCGATGGAAAGGATGACGGATCGAACACATCTAAATCGACTGTGATATAGACGTTGTCCGTCAACAGATTGACAATTTTTTCGATGATATTTTCCGTGCGGTAAAAATCGTGCGCGAAGAAAACGCGGCTCTTGTCCATGATGCCAAGTTCGCTGATGTCCATCGAACGAATGCCAACCTGAACGATTTTGGCGTATTCATGTGCGCGCGCCATGACGCAGGCATGATTGTATCGGCTTCCGTGGTAAGATTCGCGCAAGTCGGAATGTGCGTCAAATTGCAGAACGGTCAGATCCTTGTAACGCTCCGCCATGGCTTTAACGATTCCGATGCTGATCGTGTGTTCGCCGCCGAGACCGACGACGAATTTCTTATCCTTTAATAGCCCTTTAACCGTCTTATAAACGGCGTTTACCATCAGTTTGGGTTCTTTGGGACAAACGACCGGTTCCAGCGTGGCAATTCCCTGTTTGTAAACCATCGAATTGGTTTCGATGTCGTAGAGTTCCAGATAGCCGGAAGCGTCGATCAGCGCCTCGGGTCCTTCATCGGCGCCTTTTTGCCAAGTTGATGTGTCGTCGTAAGGAATCGGCAGAATAACAATCTTGGCGTTATCATAATTACAATAGGGTTCGCTGAGTGCGCAGAAAGCACCGGTAGAGCATTTGTATGTCATTGGTTTATGATCAGGTTAGACTTTTGTCGATACCGGGAAATCCTCGCCTCTTTCGCGAACGAAAGACTTGACGGACTTGGATTGGAAGAAGTTCACAACGTAATTCTTCGCCATATCCGTGTCAAAAGGCTTGCAAGAAAAGAGATCGACAAAAGCAAAATTCTTCTTGGGATAAGTGTGGATTGAAATGTGACTCTCCGCGATGATGACGACGCCCGTAATACCGCTCTCTTCCGGATCGATTGCATCGTACCGGAAAACATACGGTTGGGTGATTTTTGTCATTTTGATTTTGGGTGGGAGGTCGAATAAGAGTTTGAAGCAGGCTTCGAGATCATTTAAGATTTCGGGGTTGCATTCATTCAAATCCAGCATTAAGTGAGGTCCGTATCCATAGGTTTGCTTTTCCATTTCGCATAAACCCTCCTATAAAAAGTTATCAACAACATGTTTCCGTCCCGCTAAAGCGGATTTCCAACTGAATCGGAAAAATCAATCAGTTCATAACGGAAAAAAGCCCGCTATTATACGGCATATTTTTGATTAATTCAAACATTTTTTTATGGTGAAGAATGGCTGATTGTTATACTGAGGAGAATTGCCGTTTGAGATCGAGGTGCGGGAAAATTTTAACCACGAAAAGAAATCTCGAGACATCATGACTTGCTGGAAGAAGGTTTTTTTGAATGGCGCCGGCGATGGAAAGTGTAGTGAAAACTTGATAACCGTACAAAGAAAAAGTTATTCAAGTTTGAATCAGCGCAAGCTGTGATTCTGACATGTCAGGAGAGAAGTGTGTAAATATTGGGATATTTCTCTTTACTCCTTTCCTATTTAAGAATAACTATTGATTTTTTCCTTTTGAGTTATTAAAATTGAAACGTATGAAACAAAAATCGTTTCCATCGGAGTTAGAAAATATCAGCGGAAAGATGATTTCTGTTATCGAATATGCCCGAAGCCAAATCCTCGCGTCCGGATTCCGCAATCTGTCTGTCGAGAAAATTGCCGCCGACCTGCATATCAGCAAAAAGACGATCTACAAGCGATTTCCGACAAAAGACAAATTCATCGAATTTATATTGCTCTACCACTACGATAAAATCTTTGCCACTGTCCGTGCCATTCAGCCGGACGATAAACAACCGCTGAACGCCGTCGTTCTCGTCGTGAGGGCGGTTTATAAACATTTCTGCGTAATGAATCCACAAACGATTTACGACGTTAAGATTCACTATCCGCAAGTCTGGAAAAAGATCGAGGCGTTCCGCGAAGAGATTGTTACAACGTTGTTCGGTTCTTTTAAGAAAGCCCAGCAATTAGGATTCGTGCGTAACGACATCGATGTCCGGTTTGCGATCGCGCTCATCCTGAAGTCGGTAGAATCCGTCTTTCAGCCGGAATTTTTTCTCAATTCTTCCTATTCGATCGCTGACACGATCGGCTTATATATCGACCTGACAATGAATGGCATTTTAAACAAAAACACGAATTTTGACATCGACAGGTTAGTGAAAAATGAGACAAATAGTTGATATAGTCCGATCAGTTAAAAAACATCGATTCCATCGTGGTAATGAAGAATGATTAAGGCAATCGTCGAATTCGATCTGAAATATCCACGGACGATTATCGCCGTGAGTATTCTGCTGACGTTATTGATGGGTTGGAATATCCCGCAATTACAACTCGAGCCGGACGTCAAGGCGCTCATGCCGCAGGACTTCGAGATTATTACGTCCATGAAAGAGATGGAAGATACATTCGGCGGGAATGATCTGGTCGTCGTTTCACTTACATCGGAAAATATCTTTTCGCCGGGAACGCTTGAAAAAATCGAGGCCATGACGGCCGAGATCGAAACACTCGCCACGGTCGACCAGGTCATTTCGATTACGAATGTTCCAGATGTTCAGGGAACAGTGGACGGATTCGAAGTGCGCGAACTTATTGTAGAATTTCCTAAAACCGAATCCCAAATCGACTCGCTGAAGAAACGGATTGCCGATAATAAAATGATTTACGGAACCTTAGTTTCGACGGATTT
>PEYN01000143.1 GCA_002774355.1 Candidatus Marinimicrobia bacterium CG08_land_8_20_14_0_20_45_22
TACTGAATGGTACCTTCGGGACGGAATTGGGTGTGGGAACGGATACCAGCACGAATGTCAAGACTGGTTTTCGTTCTTTTAAGATTACGAAGAGCGCCGTGAGTTCGAATGTAATCGGCTGGTTATCTGATGACAATGCCAATAAGTATTGGAACAATGCCGGATCGGGGACATTCTCAATCAAAGCATCGGTCAAGACGGTTGGAGTGAATATCAATCCGGCCAATGAGGATGCCAAGATTGGGATTCTCTTTGAATTCAAGACCGCGGCCGGGGTTGAGTTGTCTTCGGGGACCTTGTGGGCGGATCAGTCAGCGGCGGATGTGGATTGGGCCGACCTGAGTGATATTGTCATGCTGGGTGAAGCTCCGGAGCAGGTTTTTGTGACCTTGTTAATGGGTAAGAATGCGACCGGGACAGTTTATTTTGATGATGTAGACTGTAACACAACCCCGGATTGGACGATGGGAATTTTCAATGGTGGGGCCGAGGATGTAGCCGGCTGGATGGATTGGTACGGTGGCAATGGTAACTATACGAAGGTTACGGATGCGGAAGCCCATACGGGTGATTATTCGGTGGTATTGTATCAGGATGCAGACACCTTAACCTCACAGAGTGAGTTGGTTTACTATTCACAGCCCTATGCCGCCGAGGCGGGCGCCTGGTACAAGATTGGGGTGTGGGTCAAGACTGAGAAAGTGAACACTACCGGAATGGGTGAATTTACCTATGTCAGTAGTGAGAATGTCGATGGTGGGATCAACCTGTGTTTTTTCACTCACGGTGGTGATATTGCGACCAGTTGGAGTGATCAGGGCGACCGGTTTATCTATGTAGATCAGCGCGACAGCACGACTGGCTGGAGGCATTATGAAGCGGTTCATCAGGCCAAAGATGATGCTACCGGAATCTCGGTACGCGCCCGGTATAACAATTGGGTAACCGGAACGGCCTGGTTCGATGACTTCAGCGTAGAGAAAATGGTGAATGCTCCGGATGTCGGAATCATCCCCGAGGATAAAAATACCGGGACTATTCCGGCTAAGTTTGCGTTGTTGCAAAACTATCCGAATCCATTCAATCCGGAAACCAAAATCGTGTATACTCTTCCACAGTCAAGCAAAGTAAATCTGACCATTTACAACATTCTGGGACAGCAGGTCCGCAAACTGACTGACACGGTTCAGAATGCTGGAACGTATACTCTGACCTGGGATGCTCGCAATGATTTTGGCGAGAATCTGCCGACCGGTATTTATCTATACGTTTTGAGGACTGATAATCAGCGTATAGCGCATAAAATGGTACTCGTTCGGTAATTATTTGACAAGAAATCCTCCGGAGGCTTTCCCAGCCTTCGGAGGATTTACTTAATCATTTGGGAAGGTCTCTTTATGAAGCGAGCTCTAATTTCATTAGTAGGGAGTGTTTTATGCCTGTTTTCGCTTCTCGGAGCGGGTACAAGCGGTAAGATCAGAGGCCGGATTACCGACCAAAATAGCAGTGATCCCCTGGTGGGGGTCAACGTAATGCTGGAAGGGACTTCTCTGGGAACCGCGTCGGATCAGGAAGGTTATTTCTCCATCCTAAATGTTCTACCAGGCACATACTCTCTGAAAGCTACCATGATCGGGTATCAGACCGTCATTCAGAAAAATGTACAGGTAAATGTCGATTTGACCACGTCGCTCGATTTTAAAATGAGTACGGCGATTCTGGAAGGGGAAGAAGTCGTCGTCATAGCTCAGGTGCCAGTCGTTAAAAAGGATGTGACTTCGACCTCGTTTCGAGTCAATTCCGATCAAATCGAGCATCTCCAGGTTCAGAATCTCAGCGAAATCATTGAATTACAGGCCGGGGTGGTCGAAGGACATTTCCGGGGCGGACGGGCTGGCGAAGTGATGTATATTGTGGATGGCGTACCCATGAACGACGCTTACTCCGGCGACAATCTGTTCGACGTCGAAAGCGATATGATTCAGGAAGTTGAAGTAATCAGTGGCACTTTCAATGCCGAATATGGTCAGGCTATGTCCGGAATTGTCAATATCGTGACAAAAGAGGGCCAAAAACAATATTCTGGTAAAATAACTCTCTATGCTGGTGATTATGTTAGTAGCCATACAAAAACGTTTATGAATATTGGTGATGTAAATCCGGCTTCAATCACAAATCTCCAGATGAGCTTAAATGGACCGGTCCCATTATTTAAAGAGAGATTGTCTTTTTCAATATTGGGCAGATTATCCAAGAACGATGGCTGGCAGTACGGCCAACGCATTTTTCGCCCCAGCGACTATTCATATTTTTCTGAAAAGCCGGAAGAACAGTTCATCCAGTCAACTGGTGACAGTGCTTATGTTCCGCTGAATCCGAACGTAAATAAAACCCTGCAGGGTAAAATCAGTTTTAAATTGTCACAACGCGATAAAATTAACTATACCGGTTTTTTTGAAGATGAACAACACCGTGATTTTGATCGATTTTTTAAATATAATCCCGACGGTAATTACTATCATGAAAGCCACAGTTATCAGCATTCACTGCAATTTACGCATATGTTTGGGCAATCCACATTTTTAACGGCAAATGCCTCAGAGTCTTATACGGAATATGCTCAATATGTGTATAAAAATCCCTTTGATCCAAGGTACGTTCCACTTGAGTATCTGACGCAAAACAATTCGAACGGTTTTGCAACCGGTGGCATGCGGATGTGGCATCATTCCCGGAACAACAGAACCGGATTATTAAAGACTGATTTGCGGAGTCAAATTACAAAAAATCAAACGGTCGGACTCGGTGCCAGTTATAAAAAAATCAAACTTTGGTTGCATGAATATCAGCTCTATTTTGATGAGCATAATATAATTCAGATTCCTTCGGATTCATCCTGGTATAATAATTCCTACACTCATGAACCGGTTGAAATTTCGGCATATATTCAGGATAAACTTGAGTTAGGAGAGATGATCATTAATCTGGGACTACGGTATGATTATTTTGATCCTGACGGAATCGTACCGGAGTACTTCTATAGTACGGTTGATGCCCCTAAACGACCCGCAAAAACTTCCAGCCAGCTGAGTCCGAGGATTGGAATTGCCTATCCCATCTCCGACCAGGGAGTTATTCACTTCTCGTATGGTCATTTCTTTCAGATACCCAACTATGAACATCTTTACATTAATCCTGATTTTGAGGTGTCGCTGATTCAATTGAAAGGTGATCAGCCTCCGCGGGGCAGTTTTAACATTATGGGTAATGCGGAGCTTAAGCCGGAAAAAACCGTCAGTTATGAAATCGGCATTAAACAGGCCATCACTGCCCATCTTACCGTTGACGTGACCGGCTATAATAAAGATATCCGTGATTTGATCGGACAGGTGACATTACAGAATATTTATGGGGGCAAATTCTGGCATTTTATCAATAGAGACTATGCCAATGTCAAAGGTATAACGGTCGCCCTGGAAATGCGTGAAGCTCCTGGCGGGATCGGTTTCTCGGTTGATTATACCTATCAATCCGCGACCGGTAATGCCTCCGATCCGCTGGACGAATCTAAAAATCAGGAGTCTGAACCTCCGATTCAGTCTGAAAAGAAACGACAACCCCTTGACTGGGATCAAACTCATTCCCTGAACATGACGACGACCACAACTCAAATGGGTTATCGTCTGAGCATAATTGGTAAAATTGGGAGCGGGACTCCCTATACCCGCGAATCTCCCCATTATAATAACCGGATTTTAAATGGTGAGCGTAAACCGGTAACGATGACCTTTGATTTAAACCTAACCAAGGATTTTCTATTTAATTTTGTCACGCTCTCACCGTTTATAAAAATTACCAATTTATTTGACCGGAAAAATAATCAGGATGTATATGCTTCGAGTGGATCGGCAGATTATGACTATAATATGATATTTGAGACTTATCGTGGCTATAAAACCCAGAAAGAATGGTATATCCAACCCAATTTTTATGATGAACCCCGAAAGATTATTATCGGGTGCTCGATTAATTTCGGTCAGAATGATTGAGAGAAATATGAATATGTTTAACATGAAAAAAACGGCCTTGCTTTTATTATTAATTGGAATAGTGGGTTTTCAGGAGCATGCTCTGCAGGCCCAAACGCCGGCCAGTATGCGCGGAAACCAGTTATATCGTCGCCGGGGCTTGATGAATGGCAACCTCGTACATACCTTTTTTTGGAATTACTGTGAAGTCGGAAGTTATCCGGACGATCCTTCCGGTTGCTGGCCCTCTCCTGATCGGCATTACCTGGATGATATTACCTTAATTGTATCGGTTGAAGCGCTCAATGATAGCGGGGTACTTATTCATCCGATGGCGACCCAGTATCGGGAATTTGTCGATGTGTCGCCGGAAGGCGTGCCCTGGGGATTTGAAGCCCAGCCAAATTGGTTTAACACCGATCAAAAGGCCAACTCTTCACCGGCCATGAGCAATAATCCGATTACCTGGCCGGAATACTGGCCGGATCAACCTTCCTGGACCGGATACTGGAATGGATTTTTTGGCAAGGGAATATTTAATGCGGATCTCGAGACCATGTTTGTTTTTGATGACAGTCCGGACAAAGAACCCAATCTGCATATGAATTTTTATTGTGATGAGCGGGACTCGACCCGCGGCGGAGTCGGACTGTTCGTAAAAGCCCGTGGTTTTCAATGGAGTCAGGTTCTGGCTGAAGATTGTATATTCTGGTTGTACGATATAAAAAATGAATCTACGCATGATTATCGTAAGTCCTATTTCTCACAGTATATTGATTGGGGCATTGGCGGTGTGGGTGGCAATATTCAAAACATTGGCGAATATGATCTGGATCTGGATATTGCTTTTGCATATGGACCTCCTGGCGCGGTCGGCTATCCCGGGAACTGGTATCCGATCGGTTATGCCGGCTATGCATTCCTTGAAAGCCCGGGTATTGATACCGATGGGAAAGATAATGACGGCGATGGTATGATTGATGAATCCAGAGAAAGCGATGGTCCGGGAGAATATATTGATGAATATCCTTATGGTTTTAATGATATAACCAGGGCAAATTTTATGCGGGTTTATGGGTATTCGCCGTCGCCCCACTGGTCAAATGACGAAGACTGTGACTGGGTACCGTTTACAGATGCCAATGGCAATGGGGTCTGGGATACCGGAGAGTTTTTAAACAATGATGTCGGGGTAGATGGCGTGGGACCATACGATTTACATTATATTGGTCCTGATGAAGGAGAAGGTGACGGCCGGCCAACCGATGGCGAACCTAATTATAATGACAAGGATCCGGATGAATCTGATCAGATTGGATTGACCGGATTTGATATTTTTCCAACTCACCGGTATGAGTTGATCGATGATGAAGGCAACTGGGACGTTTTTAGTCGCTTGGCTCCGCCACTGGATGAAATTGTGCAACCGAATAATCTGAGCATGTTTTTCTCTTCGGGATCTTTTCCGTTAATGATCGATCAGATTGAGCGCTATTCAATGGCGTTACTGTTTGGGGAAGACAAGGACGACCTTGTCAAAAATAAAAAAGCAGTCCAGCAAATATATAATGCAGATTACCAGTTTGCCAAACCGCCCCTCAAACCGACCTTGAAAATCTATCCGGGCGATGGTGAAGTCACGTTAGTCTGGGATGATTTGGCGGAAAAATCGTTTGATCCATTTTTACAGGAATTTGATTTTGAAGGCTATCTTATCTATAAAGGAACCGAACCACAATTTTTAGAAAGCAAGATCATCACCGATTCCTACGGTAACAAGACGTATCGGAAACCAGTTGTTCAGTTTGATTTACAGGATGGCAAAAAAGGTCCTCACCCGGTTGACATATATGGAGTAAAATTTAATCTTGGCAATGATACCGGAATTCGGCATGCTTATACCGATAGAGATGTAAAAAATGGCCAGACCTATTATTATGCAATTGTTTCCTACGATTACGGATTATTTACCTATAGTAATGACGGAGTCGAAGGTTTTCAGCCTTCGGAATGTTCCGCGATTATCTCGATGAATTCACTTGGTCAGGTGACCTTTACGGATATCAACTGCGGAGTGGCGGTGCCCCGCCCCGCGACAGCTGGCTACATTCCGGCCAGGATCGATGGCGATGTCGAGCATGTCGGGCCTGGTACGGGCAGTATCACGGTCGAGATTGTTGAGAAGATTAAAATTCCATCGGATCAAACAACCGTTGAGATCGCTTTTATGGAAGACACTAAATTTCACACGGAAAAATTTCCATATTATTCAGTACGCGATGTTGCGGCCGATACCTTGATGCTCGATAGTATCTATGTTAATCAATCTGGCGCCGAGAGTCCATTATTTAGCGGGATCACGCTGACGGTTTATAATGATACTTCCATCTGGATTGATGAAGAAAACTCGAGATTTCTGGAAGGCAGTTTTGATTATATTCCCAAAATCCACTTAGATCCGAGAAATGAAAGTATAAAGGTAGGTAACGAATTCATCCGCTTAAATATTAATCAGCCATCAGATTATATCATTACATTTTATGATACAGTCCATACGATGTCCCAGAATGTATTTGGGATAAAATCAATACCTTCCAATGTTGGTATCTATAATGTCACCGATTCCATGGAGGCGCTTTTCGCAATAATGGATATAGATACAAATGGTAAATACAGTCATGGTGATGATATTATTATCATTGTACCGGATGCTGATTTTATTTATAAGCGCTACACATCCTGGATGATTCAATTTACGCCGCAATTTGAGATTGACACGGTCTGGGTAGAGGGAGTGCCCTTTGCGGATACCCTCTGGACTACTGTTGATCCCCCGCAGGCTGGTGATAAATGGTACCTGGCCATCACCAAACCCTTTCGCTTGGGAGATAAGTTCCGGCTAACTTTACAGGGTGCTGATTCCAGTGATGCCTTAGCCAAAACCGAGTTGGACGATATTTGTGTGGTGCCGAATCCGTATGTCGTGACGGCTTCCTGGGAGCCGACCAATCTATATAAGTACGGACGGGGCGAAAGGCGCCTGCATTTCTTCCATTTACCGAAACAATGCACGATCCGGATTTATAACGTCCGTGGCTATCTGGTCGATACGATCGAGCATAATAGTACGGCCGATAACGGCATGGAACCCTGGGACATTTTATCGAAAGACGGCAATGAAATCGCTTACGGGATATATATTTTTCATGTAGATGCCCCAGGCGTTGGCACAAAAATCGGGAAGTTTGCACTGATAAAATGATAAATATCATTCTAAATAAAAACCATTTTTGCTTTTCAGTAAGCCTGCTGATCGTTTTGACGATTTTTACCGGTTGCTCCCACAAGGCCGAAAATTTACCGGTCGCAAAGGTCGCTGGCCGGGTGATTACCGCGGAAGAATTTGCTTTTGCTTATGAATTGGCACCGCGCTCTTTAACCAATCTGCCGAGCGATAAGGCGCGCCAGGTTATATTGAATCAGTTGATCGATACGATCACGCTCGCCCGTGAGGCCGAACGTCAAAAATTAGATGACGATCCGCTCTTGCTAAAATCCGTCGATTTTTATACACGCTTGGCTATCAATCGCGAACTGTATCTGAAGCATGTCCGCAAGCCGGTCACAGTCGCGGAAACGGAAGAACGCACCGCTTTCGAACAGCGAAAAACCACGCTGTTCGTCCGGCATTTCGTGAGCGGACAAGCCGACATCGCGCAAAAAGTCTCGTTCGGTACGCGGCAACTTAAACATACGCCACTTTTTCCCGGCGCCCGACAAGTGAATATCCCGTGTTATGGTTTAGCCGACCGGGTCAAGTGGTCCGATATGCCGGCTGATGTGACCGACTTGCTTTATAATTTACCCATGAAGAAACTTTCAGTACCGTTTTTTGACGGCCGGCTGTATCATGTTTTTCAGGTGGTCGAGAAAGAGCGGGAAGTTCTGCTCCGCGAGAATGAGTTTCTAGCAAACCGCGAAAGTATTCATGGAGTATTGAGAAGACGCAAAGAACAAAAAGTCGCCTCGCAGTATGTTCAGCATGTCATGGACCCGCAGAACGTGACTATTAAAGCTGCGGCTCTTAATATACTGACCGCGCATATCTGGAAAAACCGACCGACCAAGAATACGCCGCTTACGCAATATATTTCCAATGAGGAAATAAATACGATCTCATCCGACAGGCGCGACTTTCTGAATGATGACATTGCTGTTTTCAAATCTGGCCGATTGACCGTTGCGGATGTGCTCCTGAATTACAAAGTCAATCCGGTGAAAATTTCATATAAAAGTGAGCGACATCTTCGTGAAAGTCTAAAAAATGCCGTAGGAATGTACGCCCGCGATTGGGTTTTGTCCGAACAGGGCCGGAGGGAGCGGCTGGATCGAAAACCTTCGGTGATTGCTGAAGAACGAAGTCGCCGCGAATATCTTCTGATGCGTAAAATGCTGGCGCATTTAGGGCGCGAATTTTATGACCAATATCCGGATACGACCAATTCGCAGGAACGACTTGAAAAATTTATAACAGATTACAAAGCCAGCTTGTGCTCTGCCGAAAAAATCCATATTTATCGCGATAATCTTATGGCTGTTAAGACAACCGATGAAAGTTTGGCTCGCAAGATCGACTTTGTAGCCTTTCATACACAATAATTGAGGTAAAATATGACGTCAAATGTTAAAAGATTATTTACGATCGTTTTAATTACCGTCTCGGCGATGTACGCTGGTTCAGGAAGACTAACGAATGTCGGAACGACCGCGGCGCCGTTCCTCGAAGTCGGCGTCGGATCACGGGCGATCGGAATGGGCGGCGCTTTCGTGGCCGTTGCGAATGATGTTTCGGCGCTTTACTGGAATCCGGCCGGTATTGCGCGTATGCAAAATGCGGAGGCGGTATTTGAAAGAGTTGAATGGCTGTCTGACATCAGTTTTAATTATCTGGGCGCCGTCATTCCGTTTGGACGGTGGGGATCCGCCGGTGTTTTCTTAGACGCAATGACTGTTCCGAAAATGGCTGTGCGAACGGTTGATTATCCGGACGGAACCGGCGAGGAATTTGACGCTACAAGTTACGCTTTCGGTCTGACGTACTCTTTCGCTTTGACCGATCGGTTTTCAGTCGGTATGACTGGAAAATATATCGAAGAACGTGTCTGGCATGAAAAAGCCCGAAGCGTGGCATTTGACATCGGTACCCTTTACCGGACAAATTTTCGCGGTCTGAGGATTGGCGCGACGATCACGAATTTTGGTCCGTCGATGATGATGGACGGCAGTGACCTAATCATTTACTATGATGCCGATCCAAGTATTGACGGCAATAACGACCGCATCATGGGAAAACTCATCACCGATGAATGGCCTTTGCCATTGAATATGCAAATCGGGCTTGCCTATGATCTACTTGATAGAAAAAATTACCGAATGACGATCACGGCAGACGCTTTTCATCCGATCAATAACACGGAAAGCATCAACATTGGCACCGAAGTCTCGATCCTGGAAATGCTGTATATCCGTGGTGGATTTCAGGCGATTGGACAGTCGGACACCGAAGAAGGCTTAACGTTCGGCGGCGGACTGCGGTATAAAATGTTCGGCCAGTCATACATTAAATTTGACTATGCTTATGCTGACTTCGGGCGCTTGCAGGCGGCCAATCGGTTTACGTTGCGATTGGACTTTTAACCTGGAATCTTCTAACTTCAGTCGATGGTGTCGAGGAGAAAGACAAACCGCAAAACCAACCGAAATAAAGCAATGAGATCTTCCCTTAAAATTTTCCTGATGTTAGTGTTTTTTACAGGGATCGTTATGATTCGAGGATATTCCCAACAAATTCCGATTTCACGCGTTGGGCAGATGCCCAACCTGCCGTCGCCATACCAGATGCGCGACTGGAAACAGGTAGCACGCGGCTATGACAACCTTGTCTTCGACCTGACGCGCACCGGTGATCATCTGCCGCTGGTCTGGATCAACAATAATACTGTGAATTACCCCAATCACTCCAGTTTCGGTCTACATACGGTCGTCGGAACGCATGATCCGGAAAATGCCGAGGCGATCAATGCCCTTCCGGCTGTCATTGGCGCTTCTTTGGTCGGCATCGATAAGAGCGACCAGAATGGCTATAATTGGGTGTTGGGTTGCGAGGAGTGGTTCAATAAACGACCGGATGAGAACGTTTATCTGAATAATTATGTCAGTCAGAGCGGCGACGACTGGTGGTATGCTCTGATGCCGAATGTATTCTTTTACCAATTGTACGATCTTTATCCGGGCACCGGCGATTTTGATTTTCAGTTAACCTCTGTGGCTGATCAATGGCTGAGAGCGGTAGTCGCTATGGGAGGCAGTGCGGCGCCCTGGCATAAACCCTCGATGAACTACCGCGGCTGGTATCTCTCGACGATGAAACCGCACACATCCGGCATAACCGAACCGGAAGCCGCCGGCGCGATCGCCTGGCTTTTATATAATGCCTATATCCAAACCGGACAGGCCAAATATCGCATCGGCGCCGAATGGTGTTTGGAATTTCTCAATTCTTATTCCACTAATCCGTCATATGAATTGCAATTACCATACGGTGTTTACACCGCCGCCCGCATGAATGCCGAACTCGGTACGACCTATGACATTGAAAAAATGGTGAACTGGTGCTTCGACCCGGAAGACAATGCCCGGCAGTGGGGCGTAACGCTCGGCAAATGGGGCGACTACGATTGCCATGGATTAGTCGGCGAAGCCCTTAGTGACGGTTACGCGTTTGCGATGAACGGTTTCGAAATGGCGGGCGCGCTGGTGCCAATGTTGCGCTATGACAGTCGTTTC
This sequence comes from Candidatus Marinimicrobia bacterium CG08_land_8_20_14_0_20_45_22, assembly GCA_002774355.1. Lineage (NCBI taxonomy): Bacteria > Pseudomonadati > Fidelibacterota > Fidelibacterota bacterium CG08_land_8_20_14_0_20_45_22. Next base: position 10,875 of record PEYN01000143.1, read on the forward strand.
GCCCGGGCGATCGGCAAATGGATGCTGAATCTGGCTAATGCCTCGCGCCTGTTTTACGCGAATTACCTGCCGGACGACCATCAGGATGGTGAAGTCTGGGCGCATGCGTATGATCCGGAGGCTGTTATTGCCCATGAATCCCTGCGGGAATTTGCACTCTATACTGGCATCAGCCCTTTCGCGACCGGCGACGCGATCGAAGGTAATTGGGGATCTACCAATTTTGCCCTGTACGGTTCGTCGCATGTCGGAATTTTAGGCGGAATTATCGATACGACGAATGTCACAGGAATTTTAAAACTTGATTTGCGCAAGACCGATTATTTTCAGAAAAATGCCTATCCGAGTTACCTTTTTTATAATCCATACGGCGAAATGAAATCAGTTACTCTGGATGCCGGAACGCAAACAGTAGATCTCTACGATGTAGTCACAAAAACTTTTCTTGCTACGGGTGTCACCGGCCAAACCAACATAAATGTTCCAGCAGATAAAGCAATTCTCGCGGTTCTGACGCCTTCCGGCGGAACTGTTCGCTATGCCGGCCAGAAAATGCTGGTGAATGATGTTGTGGTCGATTATCATTCCGGGCAAACGGTGACTAATTATCCACCGCGCATCAAGTCAATCGCAGCCGATTCGACCACGCTCAAGGCTGGTCGGACTTATCAGATTTACTGCACAGCCCATGATCGGGATGCCGACCAACTTCATTTTGAGTGGTTTATTAATGAAGCGGAGGTTGGTATCGATTCATCCGTGATAGAATGGACAATGCCGGAAGAAGACACGACTCTGACAATAACCTGCCAGGTCAGCGACGGCGTCAACGAGCCGGTTTCGGATAGTATTCAAATCCAGGTTTACACCGCGCAGAATCAGCCGCCGATCATTTCCAGTCTGACCGCAACCTCCCGCCGGATCGCGCCGACCGATACGACCTTGATCCGTTGCAGTGCCAGCGATCCCGATGACGATTCATTGGTATTCGATTGGTCGGTCGCATACGGGATACTGCAGAGTGACAGTGCGCAGGCGATCTGGCAGGCGCCAGACTCACCCGGTTATTTTTCAATTAAATGTACCGTAAGCGATCAGTTCGGCGGTGCGACCTCTGATAGCATTCTGATCGTAGTCGGCGATACATCCAGTCATGAGATTGGCGTGCCGGTGGCATATTATGTCTTTGCGGGAAATGCCGATGATCTGAGCGGGCAGAATAATCACGGAACCGTCAACGGCGCCGATCTGACCGCTAATCGCTTCGGCAATCCAAATTGCGCTTATTATTTTAACGGCACTTCCGACAATATCCGCGTGCCAAACAGCGTCAGCCTGAATTTCACCAATGCAATTACGGTCAGCTTCTGGATGAATCCCGCGGCATTATATACTGATCGCGAATCCTATCCGATTTCGCACGGCAATTATGAAAACCGCTGGAAATTTTCTCTCACTACCACCAAGAAGATCCGCTGGACAATTAAAACTAACGCCAGTATCAACAACGGAATCAAAGACCTCGATTCGCCAACGGTAATCACCACCGATCAATGGTACCATGTTGTCGGGCTGTATGACGGTACTAATTTCGATCTGTATGTCAATGGTGAATTGAGTAGCCACGCGACCTTTTCCGGTGACATCAAAACGACCACGATCGACCTGATGATCGGGCAGGTTCTGCCTAATGTCAGCACGTACAATTTTAAAGGCACTCTTGACGATATCCGGATATATAACTACACTTTATCGGCTGGTGAGATCGTGGAACTTTATGCTGAACCAAGTGCTATTCACGGCGGACCAGAGAAAATACCGACTGCTTTCAATTTATCTCAGAACTATCCCAATCCATTCAATCCGGTTACCACAATCAAATACGATCTGCCGCGGGCGGTTGCGGTTAAATTGCAGATTTTCGATTTGAGCGGGCGGTTGGTGCAGACCCTGGTTGATGAGCATAAACCAGCCGGACATTATTCGGCAGTCTGGAACGCGCAAAACGTGAGTTCGGGAATTTATCTCATTCGCCTGAATGCCGGCGATTTCACGGCGGTGAAGAAGTGCGTGAAATTGAAGTGAATCGGATTACCATAAAGCTCTTAATTAGAGGTGACGATGCATAATTCTCACTACAAATCAAGATTAATATATTTTTTATTTTTCGTATTAATTAATCAGACTTTACTCGCTCAAACCTGGGAAGAGATAAATATACAGTTTCCAGATAATGATACTTTAGGATATGTGTATAGTGGCAGGATTACATTTAACAATAAAGACATTGGATGGCTATTTACAACTTGGGCTGA
>PEYN01000144.1 GCA_002774355.1 Candidatus Marinimicrobia bacterium CG08_land_8_20_14_0_20_45_22
CGAACGGTTGGGAAGTTTCCATCGACGGAAAATCGACGGAAATCTTCCGCACGAATTATGTTTTGCGTTCGATTTCGGTTCCGGCAGGCGAACATGAAATCGTCATGAAATATTCGCCGTCTGATGTCAGAATCGGTCTGATTATTTCCTGTTTATCGTTAGCCATCGTTGGTTTTATCATGATCCGGTTCCGGAAAGAAAGGGCATGAAGAACGCAGTCTATCGCCACTCGGCGGACATCAAACGCATTTTATTTCTATTAGCGATCATATTGACATTCGCCCTGCTCAGATATTCGCAAAAAGTGGTCGAGCAGCTCCGAACCGATTCCGGCAATTTGGTGCGATTTTATGCCGAAGTTTATGCCAAAGCCGCGACGGATTACAACGCGCAGGATTTCAGCTTTATCTTCGATGAAATTATCAATAAAATCTCGGTTCCAATGATCATCTCCGAGAAGGAGAATTCAAACCCGACCGCGTGGAAAGGCGTTGATCTTGACGAAGAAGACCATTCGCCCGAGAATGTTGCCGCCGTTGCGGCGTTGATGGTTAAAATGGACAGCGAAAACCAGCCGATTCCATTGAAATACCAGGAATATACGCTCGGTTATATCCACTACGGCGACACGAAACTGATCCAGAAACTCCAGATGTTGCCATTTATCGAAATTTCCATCATCGCTCTTTTTATTTTCATCGGTTATATCGGATTTCACGTCATCCGTAGCAGTGAAAAACGCTCGATCTGGGTTGGTATGGCCAAAGAAACCGCGCACCAACTCGGTACGCCGCTGACGTCGCTTATGGGTTGGATTGAATTGTTGAAAGCCGACTCCTGCGCCAATGAAAACATCGATGAAATGTCAAAAGATATCATGCGATTGGAAAAAGTCGCCACCCGATTTTCACAAATCGGCTCCAAGTCGTCATTTAAAATCACTCCGATCAATCCGGTCATTCAGGAAGCGGTCGATTATTACCGAAGACGCCTGCCACAGTTGGGTCCATCGGTTCAGTTGACGTTTTCACCAGATGACGATTATCGCGCCAATCTTAACGCCGATCTTTTTTCTTGGGCGGTCGAGAATCTTGTCAAAAATGCGCTCGACGCTGTTCCAGAGAGTCTCGGGAAAATTACCATCACGACCAAAGCGATCCGCCACGGAAAATACATTGCAATTGACGTTATTGATAACGGAAAAGGAATTCCAAAGAAAAACCGGAAGAATATTTTTCGACCGGGCTACAGCACCAAACTCCGCGGTTGGGGACTTGGACTCAGTCTGACCAAACGAATCATTCAGGAATATCACCATGGCAAGATATTCGTTCTTGAAAGCAAACCGTTTAGCCAAACCATCTTGAGAATCGTCCTCAGGTCGGTCCCACGGAACGTTTAAACGCGCATATCAATTTAGATACTATTTCAGATATCATCACCACATCATGCATTTGGATTGCTTATCAAGTTTTACATTTACAAAATTGGTTTATTCTCTTATATTTACTATGTGTCGTTTGAAATAAGGATTTACAAATGGAAATTTCGCGGGTGTTGACCCCAAATCTGATAATCTATCCTTTGGAAGCAACCTCCAAAGAAGAGGTTATTTCTGCACTGGTGGATAGATTGTATGACGAAGGAAAAATTACGGATCCCGACAGCGCTAAAAAAGCCGTCATTGATCGGGAAAATCTGATGAGCACAGGCGTCGGTAGAGGAATTGCCTTGCCGCACGGTAAATATTCTGAAAGCGACGACGTCTTTATCTCCGTCGGGATTTCTCCCGAAGGAATCGACTTCGCCGCCATTGACAATAAGCCGGTTCACATTTTCGTTCTATTATTGACTCCTGAGCGTTTCCCAAGAAAACACCTTGAACCGCTGAGCAGATTCTCGCGCCTGCTGAATTCGACGAAATGTCGTGAAGATCTAATGAATGCAAAAACACCCGAAGAGATTGCCCAAATATTTTCATGTTATGACGCCGCTGTATAGGAGGTAATATGCCGTATTGTCCCAAGTGCAAATATGAATTCGTCGAAGGTCTTACCGTCTGTCCCGACTGTGGCGAACCACTGGTCGATCAGCTTCCCGAGGAAAACATAACGCCCGTCAAATGGGTTTTATTGACGACGCTTTCTTCTCCGGTCATCGCGGAGATGGTCCGCGGCGCTCTGAATAATCAAAATATTCCAGCGACAATTTCGTCAAATATCCTAACCAGCGGACTGCTCGCTCAATCGACTGGAACTGCCGGCGCTTATGCTAAAATCTTCGTCCCGGAAGAACACCTGAAATCCGCCAAACTCATCTTGTCTGGAATGGCCGACGCACAATAATTTAATTATCTTGATTTCATAACCCTTATCAACCAGATCCTCCGTTATGCAGTACCAAAATATTAAAGGAACCAAAGACATTTTACCGTCGGAATCCTATCAATGGCAATTTTTAGAAAAATATATTGCCGATTTTTTTAACAAAAATAATTATCAGGAGATTCGAACGCCCGCTTTCGAGATGACTGATCTGTTCGTGCGCGGCGTCGGTTCTGACACGGACGTCGTCTCAAAGGAAATGTATACATTTCTCGATAAAGGCAAAACCAGTTTGACTCTCAAGCCCGAACTCACGGCGCCGGTCATTCGTTCATTTATTCAAAACCGGCTGGACCAAATTTCAGCAATTACAAAAGTATATTATATAGATGCGCTTTTCCGGCAGGAGCGCCCCCAGAAAGGACGGCTGAGGCAATTTCATCAGTTCGGTATCGAAATCATCGGTTCGCCAAACCCGGAATCTGACGCAGAAGTCATCCAAACGATGTACGAATTTTATACGCAACTCGGCATTCGGGATATGAATATCCGCATGAACAGCATCGGCAGTCGCGAGAGCCGTAAAAACTATCTCGCACTCTTAAAATCAGAATTACTACCTTTCCTGAACGATTTCTGTCCGACCTGCCAGCAACGTTTTCAGACAAATATTCTCCGCTTGTTCGATTGCAAAGCCGAATCGTGCCAGCAAATTCTTGCCAATCATGCGCCGTCGATTTTAGATCACTTATCCGAAGATGACCGCGTTCACTTCGATGAAGTGAAACGTCTGCTCGATCTGACCGGCGTTCCTTATACAATCGATAATCGTTTGGTGCGCGGATTGGATTACTACACACGAACGACGTTCGAAATCACCAGTTCGCTCCTCGGCTCGCAAGATGCCATTTGCGGCGGCGGACGGTACGATTATCTTATCGAAGACCTCGGCGGAAAACCGACTCCAGCCGTCGGCGTTGCCTCCGGTATGGAACGTCTACTCCTGATCCTGAACCAAATCGGCGGGATTCCTAAGCCAGAAAAACCACTTCTTTACATCGTTTCGCTGGGAGAATCAGCTCGTCGCGCCGGTTTTGTTCTCACAGCGGATTTACGAAGAAAAGGAATCACCTGTGAAATGGATTTTCTCCGTCGCTCAATGAAATCTCAGATGCGCGAAGCCGATAAAAAGAACGCCAAATGGGTTGTCATCATTGGCGACGATGAAATCAATAAAAATATCGTGATCCTCAAAGACATGACAGTCGGCAGTCAAACTTCATTCGAGATCAAAATGGCTCCTGAAAAAATCTACCACTATATCAACCGGTGATTGTTCGCTTTGTCACCCGCCTTCCCTAACAATAAGCATACCAATGAATTCCCGACGTGGCTATTGTCCGCACCATTTCCCAGAAGGATTCTATGACTCTTCCTTTCCCTGTTGAAGAAAAATATTACCATTATAGCCGTTATCTGCATGAGCGCTTTCAGACGCGCGTATATCGCGTTTCGGTTGATGGCGGATTTACCTGCCCGACGCGCGACGGTACAAAAGGTTTTGGCGGCTGTCTGTATTGCAGTAACGACAGTTTCGCGCCCAAGCGTACGGAATCTCTGCCATCCATCACGGATCAGGTGAAAAACGGAATGGCGTTGATTCAACGCTTTCACAGAGCCAAAAAGTTTTTATGCTATTTTCAGCCTTATACTAATACTTACGCTCCAGTCGAGAAATTGGAAAGACTTTACCGCGAGGCGCTTTCGTTTCCTGATGTCGTCGGACTTTGCATCGGTACGCGCCCGGATTGCGTTCCGGAAGAAACCTTGCAATTGCTCGAAAACCTGAACAACGACTCATATATTTCCATCGAGTTTGGCATTGAATCGATCTATGACAAAACTTTACAATGGGTTAACCGCGGCCATGATTTCGCTCAAACGTGCCAGGCAATTCATGCGGCAAAGGCGCACGGCTTGCATGTTTCCGGTCACCTGATTCTCGGATTTCCAACGGAAACCTCGGAAGAAATGCTCGCGATGGCTGATGTTCTGAACAATCTCGAACTGGATGCGCTCAAGATTCACCATTTGCACGTCGTGAAAAACACCCCACTTGCCAAAATTTATGCCGAACAACCATTTCGCGTTTTTTCGGAAAGCGAATGGATTTCTCTCGTCGCTGATTTTCTCGAAAGATTGCGCCCGGATATTTGCATTCAGCGACTCTGCGGCGAAGCCAAGGCCGGGACGTTAGTCGCACCGGTCTGGCATTTATCGAAAAACGAGGTCATCGCTGGCATCCGGGACGAACTGACGCGTCGCGGTACATGGCAGGGATATTTATTCAATCAGAACCAGCCGAAAAATAAAAGCGCTAAACAATAAAAAGCGCTTGATTGATGTATAAGGATAAGTAATATTACACGTAAGAAAAAGGTGATTTGAAATTGAGTGAAATGGAAACAATATTCGGAAATGAAGATAAAATTCGTTCTTTAAAAGACGCCAGCCGGTGGGCAAGTAATTACCTAAAGAAAAACGTCACAGAATCCAACATTGCCTATTTAGTCAATTACGGACGAATCAGTAAAGCCAAAAACAATGGATCCTTATCCGTGGATATTTCCGAGTTGAAGAACTACTATGATTCGTATTTTGGTAGGCGCGAGATTCACTGGAAAAATCAATTAGGCGAAGACTTGAATTGGCATCTGAGTTTTGATTTTCTGAAGGAAGCCGACACAACAAAGCACGTTCACCGGCTTCATCCGTATAAGGGAAAATTCATTCCGCAGTTGGTTGAGTATTTTCTGGATGATCATACCGACGAATTCAAAAAGGAGGTGTTTTTTCACAAAGGCGACATTGTCCTTGACCCTTTCTGCGGAAGCGGGACAACCTTAGTTCAATCAAACGAACTTGGGATGCATGCGATCGGGATTGATATTTCCGCTTTCAACGCTCTGATAAGCAACGTGAAAATTGGAAAGTACGACCTATTTATTCTCCGGGAAGAAATAGCAAAAATCACAAGTTCGATTCGCGCATTTCATTTAAAGAGAAATATCCTTCAGTTCGATGCCGAACTTACTGAAACGCTATCTTTATTTGACAATGAGTTTTTCCCGTCTCCCGATTATAAGCAAAAAGTTCTGCGAAACGAGATTGATGAGAATTCTTACGGGCAGAAAAAGTCCGATGAATTTTTAGCGACATACTGGAAATTGATCCAAAAATATGGCATTACGTTAAAACAATCGTCCAACAGCAATTTTATCGAAAAATGGTATCTACAGCCGATTCGAGACGAAATTGATTTTGTCTTCACCCAAATTAAATCAATTCAGAACATCGAAATAAAAAAAGCGATCAGCATCATTTTCAGCAGGACAATCCGTTCTTGCCGCGCGACGACTCATGCAGATTTAGCAACGTTAATCGAACCTGTGACAACGACTTACTATTGTGCCAAGCACGGAAAAATCTGCAAACCACTTTTTACAATTCTCAATTGGTGGGAAAGATACAGCAAAGACACTATCGTCAGGTTATCTACTTTTAATAAGTTAAGAACCGA
>PEYN01000145.1 GCA_002774355.1 Candidatus Marinimicrobia bacterium CG08_land_8_20_14_0_20_45_22
GGCAGATATAGAACCACTGGTGTTTTTAAACAAAAGAATCACTATATTTTAAAAGATGAATATTGGAGGAAAGAATTGAGATGGAATTTTCCGACCTGATTCAACAACGACGATCTTTCAGATCGCTGGCGCCCGTAAGGATTACTCGTGAAATGGTTCTTGAAATAGCATCTACTGTAAGTTTGTCGCCATCCTGTTTCAATAACCAGCCGTGGCGGTTCGTCTTTGTAACCAATCCAAAGAAACTTCAAGAACTTTTCGCGGCATTGTCGCCGGGCAACGATTGGGCGAAAAAGGCTTCAGCAATTGCCGCAATCTTTAGTAAAAAAGAGTTCGATTGCGTCATCAAAGAACGCGAGTACTTTCTGTTCGATGCTGGAATGGCGACGGCATTTTTGCTATTGAAAGCGACGGAAATGGGATTAGTCGCTCACCCAATTGCCGGGTTTGATTATCAGGCGGTCAAGACGGCGTTACAGCTTCCCGACAAAATTTCGCTGATTGCTTTGGTTATCATCGGCAGGAAAAGCGAAGCCATCGACGTCTCATTATCTGAAAAGCAGAAGGCGATGGAACTGACCCGACCCGAAAGATTTACAATGGAAAAATTTGTCTGGTTTGATGAATACACTTAAGCCCAAATAAAATGGGGCTAATAAAACTGTAAAATATATCGTGGAGTAGCCTATGCCTGATTCATTATCGCAGAAAGAAAATCCCCGACTGTTGCCAATTTCTGATATTGCTCGCAGTATCGGATTGGAGCGGGATGAAATTGAGCTATATGGAAATGATAAAGCCAAAGTCAAACTGACTGCTATTGAAAAGTGACGTTCTGCGCCGGATGGTCAGTTAATTTTAATTTCTGCTATAACACCGACGAGCGCAGGTGAAGGAAAAACCACTGTCGCTATCAGTCTGGCGATGGGGCTTAATCAAATCGGAAAGAAAGCCGCCGTGACACTTCGCGAACCGTCATTAGGTCCCGTTTTTGGCATGAAAGGCGGAGCAACCGGCGGCGGTCGAGCGAAAGTTTATCCGACTGAAGACATCAATTTAAATTTTACGGGGGACATTCATGCTGTAACAGCGGCTCATAATCTAATCGCGGCGTCGATCGACAACTATTTGTTTCGGCGAGTCGATCCGTTGCTGGATGTGCGGAAAATATTTTGGAACCGCGTAATGGATATGAATGATCGCGCATTGCGGAATCTTGTCGTCGGATTAGGCGGAAAAGTCAACGGTTTTCCGCGTGAATCCGGATTCGGAATCACCGCCTCGTCCGAAGTGATGGCAATTCTCTGTCTCTCCGAATCCTATCCAGAATTGAAAGAGCGACTGGGGAAAATTTTACTTGGTTTAACTGTGGATGATCAGCCGGTTTTTCTGAACCATCTGCGGATCACTGGCGCCGTAGCGGCGATTCTTCGGGATGCGCTGAAACCGAACCTTGTACAGACTAGTGAAGGAACTCCTGCTTTTGTACATGGCGGTCCGTTTGCCAACATCGCACAGGGAACCTGTTCCGTTCTCAGTATGAAACTGGCTTTGAAAATCTCGGAGTTCGTCGTGACGGAAGCCGGATTTGGTTGTGATTTGGGTGCGGAAAAGTTTTTTGATATTGTCTCACAGAAATCCGGTCTGGACCCGAAAGCCGTTGTTCTGGTTGCGTCTGTCCGCGCATTGAAATTGCATGGCGGCGTATCGAAAAAGGAATTAGACAAGCCTAACCCGGAAGCGATGTTGAGAGGTTTTGCGAATCTGGAAAAACATTTGGAAAATGTCGCCAAATTCAAATTGCCCGCGGTCGTTGCGATCAATCGATTTCCAAACGACACTACAGAAGAAATTGAAACGCTGAGGCATGCGATTACAGAAGTCGGTGCGCAATCAGCGATAGTGACTTCATTCGAAGATGGCGGTAAAGGCGCCGTCGATCTTGCCGAGAAAATCGTCTCTGCGGTCGATCACGCTAATCAATTCGAACCGCTTTATCCGCTTGATTCTACGGTTGAGGAAAAGATTAATCGCGTTTCTCAGGAAATCTACGGGGCGAGCGGCGTCGATTTTTCAACGGAGGCAAAAGTCGATCTGAAGCTGATTGAAAGACTTAATCTAACACAATTACCGGTTTGTATTGCCAAGACGCAGTACAGCCTTTCAGATAATCCTGAACTTCTTGGCAAACCGCAAAATTTTACAATTAAAGTTAGAAATATCGGGATATCGTCAGGCGCCGGCTTTTTGGTTCCGTTTACCGGAGCGATTATGCTCATGCCGGGCTTGCCGAAAACGCCATCCGCCGAGTCGATCGACATCGATGAAAATGGGAAAATCACGGGTTTGTTGTGAGAAAAGGAAATCTTGTGTTAAAGAAAAAAGTAAGCCAGAAAAACTACGACCACCAGCGCCGGCAACATATTGACGATCCGCAGGTGCTTGATTTCCAGTATATTGATCCCGAGTCCGATCAGTAAAATCCCGCCGACCGCCGTTAGTCCGTTGATGATCGGCTGACTAAAAACCGATCCGAGCGCGTGTGCGAAGAGTGTGAGCCCGCCTTGATAAATTAGTAGTGGGATGACGGAAAAAAATACGCCGCTTCCCAGCGCAGAAGCGAGAGCGATGGAACTAAAACCGTCCATCAGCGATTTTGCCAAAAGCAGGTTAGGTTTTCCACCGAACCCTTCTTCAAATGCGCCAAGAATCGTCATCGAACCCATACAAAAAAGAAGGAAAGCGGTGACGAGTCCTTCAGCAAAACGATCATTCGCTGAACCAAGTTTTATTTTCAATCGTTCGCTCAACCGGTCGATCCCAGATTCCAGATTTAACAGTTCGCCGAGGATTGCGCCGATGACCAGACTAAATACGACGATAAGGAAAGAAGATGTTTTAGACGCCATGATGAAACCCAGACCGAGCGTGAACAATCCGATCGCCTGAAAAACGATCGTCACGATTTTCTGCGGAAGTTTGGAGTGCAGAAAAAGTCCGATGGAACTTCCAACCAGAACGGCGACTATGTTAATCCACGTACCCAGCATGAAATGAAGAATTGCCGACTACTCGATCGGCCCTTCGGGAATGATGATCCAGCCGATAATGTAAGTAACGATCATCGGTAAAAAACCGGTAACGATCGTTGCAAAAACGACGCCCAGACGAATGAGCGTCGAATCGATGGACAGTATTTCGCTCAGCCCGCCGCAAATCCCGGCGAGTTTTTCATCGGTTTTGGATCGGTAAATTTTCTTCATGGTCTGATTCTCCTTTATCTACGGATAATTTTAACGAATGATGGGGTGAATTCCAAATGGCAAAATCTGAGATTACGCGTCCGTTTTCCGATGAACAGTTTCCAACGAAAATGCCGGCAGGCAAACTGAGATGTATTCCGACGGTTCGTCAAACGGATTGGAATACCGGACGCATGTGCCTTTCTTGACGACGATGGATTCGCCTGCATTAAGAATGACTATTCCGCCGTCGATTTCGATCTGTTTCTTTCCTTTTTGAAGCAGGGTGAATTCGTCAAACTCCGGCGTCTGAGGCGGTTCGCTCCAATGCGGCGGAGCGACCATCAGGGCAATGCTGATCCGTGTATCGCCATCGCTAGCTCGACCGAAGTGCTCCTCAATGTATTTGCCATCGGTTGTGGGAATTATGGTCGGTGATTTTTGAATGAAAAAAGGTTTGCTCATCAGTTTGTTCCTTCATTAAAATTTTAAATATGCCGGAGAATCACAAAAGTCACGCCGGCATTTGGATGCGTCGTGTCGGGATCGTTTTTGATCACGATAAATTTCTTCTTCAATGGTCGCAGTTTTTCATGTTGTTCAACGACTTCGTCGCCGGGAATGAAATCCACAATAAACTCGCGTTTTCTGAAGCCGATGAGACTTTGCAGAACAGCATATCGAATGTCTCCGCCAATGCCATGCGAACCGTAGCCGTGGATCAGTTTCAAAACGACGGCTCGATGTTGTTTACCGCTGTGAATTGCCGTTTCCAACCGCGCTAACGCTTGTGAAATCGTTGGTAGGTCAACTTCCAGATTGACGATCTCGTATGGTTTTTTGGCATCTTTTTTTAAAGGAAGAGAGATGTCATTTCCGCAATAAGGACAAACCGGAACGGCGGACGCGATTTCGTTTCCGCACTTGGAGCAAACGATTAACGGCATTCGGATTTTCGGGCGATTTTTCATTTTTTCTTTTCCACAATCACCCAAACGTTGTATTTACCAGTCTCTATACGAACTCGGGCTTTGGGATGATGAAAGAGTTCGGCGATGCGCGGAGGAGAAAGGAAATGACTGCGCATCAAGGCAAACTTTTCAGCCAATGCAATTAATTTAATGATAGAAGTGCGAATATCAGGTTCTTCGATGATGATTCGACCGCCCGGTTTTAACAACCGCCAGAGTTCGCTCGCCGTTTTGCGCTGGTTGCAAACATGATGAAGAGTGTCAACCATGATGATACGTGCGAAGGTTTCATCAGGAAACGGAAGTTTTTCCGTATGTGTACAGACCGGGCGCAATCCTTCTTTTTGGCGAGATTCAGACAGCATTTTGTAAGACAGATCTGCGACAACAATGGGGCTGGCATTGCCATTCATAAATTGCGCCACCCGACCCGTGCCGCCGCCCGCATCCAGTAATGCGCCGGAGACAGGTAAATCTGCCAGCGCCCAAATTTCTTGCGGGTCTTTGGGCGGAATGAAGTTTTCGTAGAGAGGTGCGAGGAAATCGAAATGATCAAAGATGGGCATGAGGATTTATCTCCAGGGTTGGGATGCGAATAAATTTTTTCCGATACAACGCAACATTTGCATCTTCACAATTTAGACAAGAAGAGGTCACCATCTCGATTTCTTTACCATACTTTTTGCAGACGTTTGTATTCTTTTTCATCTGATTGAAATCTAATGTAAATCTTTGCGAGAATGTAATGGAAATTTTAAAAAAATGATTGTTGTGAAAATAAAATCAGCAGGTTTGATCTGCTACTCTGAAAATCCAATCTGTATCGGTTTATCCAGATGAGAAATTAATCGATCCAAATTGCCGCCGGGTTTAGCATAAGCGACCTGAATCTCATCCGCCAAATTAGCTATCAGTTCATTCCGAATCACGGATAAAAGGATTTCGGACTACTTTTCCCTAGCCAATAATACCGCTGTCTTTCGCGTATTTTCTTCTATCGCGACAAAACAGGATATAGATTGCCCAATAGCAATCCACATTATGCCGGTAATTACTCCTATAACACCAGAAATTAAAGTGACAGTTGCACTATCCCCTTGAGCCAAATAAAGAAGTCCAACTAATAATGCTAACAATCCAATACCAGTTATTATCCACCCAATAAACGATGTGATTTTTCCAGTTGTTACAAGTGTTTCAAACCGGTGCTCAATATTCACGTTTGATTCGACCAGCTCCTCCAAATCCACTACATTGATTTCCTTTTGGCAAGAAGCACAATAAATTTGCGGCGCATGAGTTTCGTCATCTTCTAACTCAAGAACAACTCCACAGAATGGACACTTAAACTCTTTCGGAAACATTTGTTGCTTTTCCATTTCATCCTCCTTTTGGTTATTTACATTTTATCCGACATTTATCAATAAATTGAAATTGTCAATCAATCTTTATCCTGACCATCCTTCAATCCCATAAATCCCAGTTCAGACTTCCTTCCCAATCCGTTATTTATCACTTTCATTTCCAGTGCTTGTAATCCTCTGGTTACAAATTTTGAAGCGTTTTGGCATTTTTGACAGTGTATGATATAAAATCTCGTCAATCGTAATCAATTCATTCCCTGGATAGGTTTCTTCCATCTGAAGTATTTTTCCCTCATAGTATAGATCGATTAGTCTCTTGAAAGTAGGACAAATCAGAACAAGTACTTTGTCTTCAAAAGACCATTCTCCCGGAAGGTTCAGATATGGTTTACACAATGATAGACTATCTTTAATGCTATTCGCTAAATGCATGGTTTTAGGAAGACAGGTTCCACCAAATGACTTTTCTTGAAGAAGCAGAAGCCTCTGGACGATGTTAACATCAGAGGGAACCTTTCTTAGATTGATCTTCTTATGTTTCATAAGTTTCTCAAACGATGATTCGGATTGCTCCTTTCTTCCACGTTTCCATCCTTCAATCCCATAAATCCCAGTTCAGACCTCCTTCCCCATCCGGTACTTAATATCATAACCGTCTGCACTATGATTTTTCTGATTCTCTGATTCACTATGATTGAACCCTTCCACAATAATCATAGTCTTCATTCAATCATTCCAATCATAGTTCAAGACTTTTCCCCCTCCACTACCACGATCTTTCCAACAATAGAAATCTAAAAATCACTCGCTCAGCGATATGACAAAAAATGCTCTTCCAGCAATTTTACACAATCCGTTGGATTTTCTCCAATATGAACCTGACGGCGGGGTCCTCGTAATAACTTGTCAATTTCATCTTTTTTTCGGTTGGTTAATCCCATATTCGTGGCATATATTTCAACGTCATCGCGTAGAATTTTGGGAATATCTAATACTTGAAGATTATCTTCTGCAAAACCAAAACCCATAAAGAAGATTCTTTTTGCCTTTTGTATTTCGGCTTTTACCAGTTCTGCATTTGGGTTTTCACGCTCTTCTTTAATGACAAAAAGATTATCGACTAACTTATTTATGTCGTGCTCATTTAGTCGGGAACCGTATTCAACACTATTTGAGTTTTGCCATGGCAAATTCCCAATTGTACCATATACATGAATAATTGGAATCGATAAAATTTCCTCAGTCAAAATATCAGTGCTCATTTCGGTATAATGACTTGTCAAAGACGTATGTAAAAAATGCTCTATAGAGCGATCGTAATTAAAGGTGATAAAACTAATATGGTTTTTATTTATCTGACAATTCTTTGGCCCTCTGAAATCTTTTATCAGTTCGTTAAATAAGTCTTTGTACCAATCCTGTTTTCTATATTCGATATCAACTTCGTAAAGAAATCTGCTTAAATCTTCTTTAAGTGCAATTGACAGTAAAATAGCTTTCTTACCTGGAGATAAAAAACTGGGATTGTCAGTAAGATATCTATCTATTGAAAGCCCCGATCCTTTTCGAAAATTCACACGAAACTTTTCGGTATCATCAACGATTTTTTTAATCACCCAATTAATACGATTTCTATCTAAGGGTGATTGTCTATAATACTCTGTTGCCCAGTTTTTTAAGTTATTCTCGAAATGCTCTATGATATCCTTGTTTAGTTGGTCGGCTGTCGGAAATTTATACGGGACACTCGCTCCCGCACCTAAAATGAATACTGTTTGCTTATCAATCATTTTATCATCGAATGACTTTTACACCGCCACCACTTTCGTCGTTTCTTCTCCGAACATACTGATGACGCGGACGGCGATTTTCTGGTCGCTCTTTTTAATCTCGATGGGATGGGAAACATGACCATAGAGGCGGTCGAACGCCTCGTCGTCGATTTCGATTTTCATCGTCTTTTCCGCCTTATGTTTGATTTCATGTTTTGCCAGATCGCTGAGTCCTCTTTTCCATTTATCAAATTCGTCCCGGTCGCCGCCGCAGAAGAAAACCTGTTTCACCACGAAGTTACTGCCGTCATAATCGTCATCTATCATCCAGTAAGCGATGTCGCTAACGTTCCGGGCTTTAACTTCATCTTTGATCGGGTCGTATATATCCAATCCACAAATTTCTACCGTAACCTGATTTTCCTTTTTATGCACCGTAATATCCGGCTCGCCAATGGTAACAAAGGATGCGGCGGATTTCGACGGTTTCTTTTTCAGACCTTCCTGCAATAAATCATCGTGGATGCGTGCTTTGGTCACTTCAAAATGTCCCATGCTCATGGTCTTGACGTCGCCTTCGATATCACTTTCAAAACTGAAACCAAGGATAACTAACCACTGCGCATCACCACGAATCCGGCAGGCCTTGACCGCCTCGTTCACGGCGGTTTTGCTGACCATGCCGAATTTGGGACCGATATGGAAATAGGCTTTCTTTTCTCCAACCCCGTTTTGAAAAAAGCCTTCGGCATGCAGATAGGCGTCCGGCAATATATCAACTCTGGTAAAATTGACCCGCTCGTCTTTGCGACCGTTCTTAATGCCGGTGGAGAGCAAATGCTGTTTGATTTTCTCCGACCACTCCCCGGCATCTTCGCCGGCGATTTGTTCGATTTCGAGTTCTGCGGGAGAAACCGGCTCGAAGTTTTGCAGGGTTTCAACAGTAAATGGACCACTGACGCGCAGTTTCTTGCGGTCGATCTCCGGCTGGTCATAGAGCGTCTCCGTTGCAGGCGGCTCGTCATTCGCCAGTGATTTCAGGGTAATATGCGGGACGGTCTTATAGACAAAGCCCTGGCGAATGTCTTTGGTTATGGGATGCTGATCCTGTCCATTTTCCGGGACGGACTGCTCGCTGTATAGTTTGTAATACGGATAAGTCGCCGTCATCAGTCTCTGCTTGGCAATGTTCAGCGCAATCCGGCTGGTGTCAATTGTGATCCACCGCCTGCCCCACTGCTCCGCCACAAATGCCGTCGTGCCGCTTCCGCAGGTCGGGTCGAGCACCAAATCTCCGGGATCGGTGGTTAAAAGAATACATCGTTGAATAACTTTCGTGGTTGTTTGCACGACATATTGCTTTTCGTGAACTAATGCACCGCCGCCAGCATCCATCCAAATGTTTTTTATTTCTGATACCGGAAAATCATCCAAGTATCTGATATAACATAAATTTTTCCCTTCAAGTATTAATCTCTTACTTTCACCTAACCTACGTAGTCCATCATGCATAATGGACCAGTGACGTCCTTGTGGAGGTGTATATATTGTTCCATTCCAAGTAAAGGGCTGCGAAGTTTCTCCTGAAGTTTGACCCTGCGAATTAAGAGCCGTTATTCTAAACCTCTTACCTCTGGGTGATTGAACTACTCCGTCTAATTCATCAGATGATAATCTTCTAAATTCTCCATTCTCAAATTGTATATAAGAGTATCTTGTGAAATCTTCATCTTCATTCCTTTCTTCAAACAAAGGTCTGTACTTCATTCTATCGGCATTTCTTGAATACATAAGAATGCAATCATATATTCTGTCTAAATGACTACTTCCTTTCCCTGCCGTTGTTTTAAAAACAATCTGAGATAAAAAGTTCTCACTTCCAAACACTTCATCCATGATCGACCGGACTAAGTGGACGTTTTCGTCGGAGATTTGGACGAAGCAGGAACCGGATTCGGTGAGGAGTTCTCTGGCGATCAGGAGGCGGTCGCGCAGGTACGAGAGGTAAGAATGGATGCCGAGTTCCCAGGTATCGCGGAAGGCTTTGATGACTTCCGGTTCGCCGGCTAAGGAATCGTCGCTACCGTCTTTGACGTCGCGGTTATTGAGTTTGATCTGCCAGTTACTGCCATATTTTATGCCATAGGGCGGGTCCATGTAGATCGTCTGGACTTGTCCCGCCATGCCTTCGCGCTCCAGCAGGCTGGCCATGACGAGGAGGCTGTCGCCCTGGATGAGGCGGTTGGTCCAGCCGTCCTGATGCTGGTAATATTCGCTAACTTTGTCGAGTT
>PEYN01000146.1 GCA_002774355.1 Candidatus Marinimicrobia bacterium CG08_land_8_20_14_0_20_45_22
TTCCGGCTGGAGCCGTTCTTGGAGATCGCTATTATCAAAAATGGAAACCATCACTCGGTCAATCATGGGCGATGACGCAATGGGGCGAAATTGGGGCACAAACATCAGGTTCAGTTTTCTACCTACTCACCACAGAGCCACAACCACCGGTCTATAATTGGAATCCGAATGTTGATTTGAAAGTATATCAGCAGGACTATAATCGGAAATATACAGCGTACGAAAAAGACCGTGAGCAATGGGAGAAATGCCATATGCTATGTTACACCCTTGGTTATCCGCTCGGTACATGGTTCGAAAATAAATTCTTCCGCAACCGGCAATACACATTCGGTGATGGATTAATGCTCACTTGGGGACGATTAACCGGATCGATTTATGGCATTTTTGTATATGATTTATTATCACTGGCATCTGATGATTTAAAAATGCAAAGTTTAGTACAGGCGGCCGGAAGTATTGGCGGCGCCATTGCGATGGATCGGTTCATCCTGAAGAAAGACTATACGACAGGTCAATCCATCTTGATGTTTCTTGGCGCGATTTCCGGTGGATTCTTTGCGGCGGGAATTCCCGTCATTCTCGAAGTTGATGAGGCAAAAGTTTATGATGTCGCCGCTATCGTCGGAAGTCTTGGCGGTTATTATTTAACGAGCCGGGTCATCGATATTCGTTCCGAGGCGAATTCGGCTACGAAGGAAACTAATTCCTTTTCTATAGCACCAACACTGATCCCCCACAAAAATAAGATTTTACCCGGAGTAAATCTTTCAATGACTTTCGATTGAATCGGAGTTGATAAAAATTAAAATGAACCTTCACTCTATCATTACGAATCCCTTTTATCAAAACGTCTGGATCATTTCCGACGAGACGGACAACTCTGCGGTTTTGGTCGATCCGGGAGCGGAACCGGAAAAAATCCTTTCCTTCATCAAAATAAATGAACTGAATCCGCTCGCCATTCTCTGTACACACGCTCATCCGGATCATATTTCCGCGATCAGCGCTATCCAAAAGTCATTTCCCGTTCCATGCTACATTCACCAAGACGATCGTCAAACGCTGGAGACTTCTACGATACTTGGACAAATGCTTGGATTCGGAGAATTCGACTTGCCAAATAACCTCGAATGGATTGATCGGGAAAAAACGCTTACATTTGGGAAATTAGAGTTTCAGGTGATCCACACACCGGGGCATACGCCGGGAAGCGTCTGCTTTCAGATCGGCGACTCACTTTTATCCGGAGATACGCTTTTCGCCGGATCGGTTGGCCGTATCAATCTACCGGGTGGCTCATGGAAATTGCTGAAGGAAAGTCTGGAAAAACTATCGGCTCTTCCTGAAAGTTTAACAGTCTATCCCGGTCACGGACGACAAACAACAATCCGCGAAGAACTCCGAAGCAATCCTTATTTAAAACGCAAATCAGTTCCGGCATAAGAAATGCAAAAGTTGATTATTGAGTTTAAACATTTCCTAAAAAAACATCACCTGTTGGAAAACGTTGAGACTGTCGTCGTTGGACTATCCGGAGGTGCGGATTCAGTCGTTATGACTCACCTTTTTTCCATTTATCAAAACCAATTCAATATTCAAATTATCGCAGTTCATGTAAATCACCAACTTCGAAGCACCGAATCTGACGGAGATGAGACTTTCGTCCGAAAATTCTGTGAACAAATGAAAATTCCATTATTCACGACTTCCGTCGATGTAAAAAATTATGCAAAAGAACACAATTTATCAGATGAAACAGCCGGACACGAACTGCGTTACGCATTTTTTTCCGAAGTCGCGGAACGATATAAAAATTCCATTATAGCAACCGCGCATACAGCGGACGATCAGGCAGAAACGGTGCTCCTCCGCTTTCTTCGAGGCAGTAGTTTGAAAGGGTTGGAAGGCATTCTCTTGAAGCGCGGCAATATCATCCGTCCATTACTTTTTTCTCAGAAAGAACAAATCTATGGTTACGCGGAAAAAAATCATCTCCAGTTCAGAGAAGATTCTACGAATTTCCAAGAATGTTGCTTGAGAAATATTATCCGAAATTCAATCATTCCGAAAATTACCAAGGAACTGAATCCGGGATTAATCAAAACAACGAATGAAATGGCAAAGATGCTGTCGGAAGTGCATGACGCAATCACCCGTTACGCAGTGAACGCTCTGACCGAAACAATCGTCCGCCAATCCTCGCATGAGATTGTGCTTGAAATATCTCGTCTAAAAAACTATTTTATCGCTGTTGAAAAAGAGATCATCAGACAGGGTTTGTATCAGTTAGAATCCAATTACCAAGCACCCGGAAATAAGGCGATGGAACAGATAGTGACAATGATTCAGAACGGTTTAACCGGTAAATGGCTAAAGATGACCGATAGTATTTTTGCGAATGTAGATCGAGACAATTTGGTTCTTTACAAGCGCGAACCGGATGACTGGGACGGCAAAATTCTACGGGAAGGCGAAACGCTTCAAACAAAATCATTTCAGATTTCTTGCCAGGTTTCATCAATCGAAGAATTTCGGTCGCAAGATCATCACCGAAATATTGAATTTATCGATAGGGATCTCATCGAAAAAGAAATCACCGTCAGAAAATGGCAAAACGGAGACAAATTGAAACCTTTCGGCTTCTCCGGTATCAAAAAAGTAAGCGATATTTTTATAAATAACAAAATTCCTGTCATCAAGAAAGATAGGATTCCTTTGCTAACAGGTCATCGCGGAATCATCTGGGTATGCGGTTTGGCTATCGCAAACGAATATCGCATCACTCACCGAACTCAAAACATACTGAAACTAACTTATATGGAGAATGATATATGACAGATAAGATGATACTCGGCCAAAATTTTGGAAAATATTCCGGACAGGAATTGCAAATACTCATCTCAGAGGAAGAAATCAAAAAACGCATCACCGAACTGGCGGCGCAGATTTCCTCTGATTATGAAGGCCGAATTCCGATTTTCATCGGAGTCCTGAACGGCAGTTTCATTTTCATGTCCGATCTGTTTCGGGAAATCAGCATCAACGGCGAGGTAGATTTTATCAAGATTTCCTCGTACATGGACGAGACGAGATCCAGCGGTACGGTTCTCCTGTTGAAAGACATCAGTTGCGACATCACAAACCGGGATGTGATCGTCATTGAGGACATCATCGACTCGGGACTAACTATTAAATTCATTAAACGGCGGTTGGAGGAAAGCAACACGCGCTCCGTCCGGTTCGCCGCGCTTCTCATAAAGGAGTTGACTAATATCGACTTTCCGATCGATTATCTCGGATTCAAGATTCCGAATAAATTTGTTGTCGGTTACGGACTGGATCTGGCACAAAAACTCAGAAACCTAAAATCCATTTATGCTTTTAAATAGAAAAAGGTATCACAATTATATATGAAAAAATCACAGAATAACACGAATAACGAAGACAACGGAAAAAACAAGCAACATACTTCCAATCCAGGCGGTAAGACACCCATCCAGCCGAAAATGGATAAGCCTGGTAACGATTTTAAATGGAAAAAAGCCTCCAAAACGTCATTTATGTGGCTTGTTATCATTGTCAGTTCAATACTTCTCCTTCAAATTTTAGGTAAAAGCGGCGATGAGGAAGTCGTCATCACCTATCCACAATACAAGGAATTCCTGACGACTAAGACGATTAAAGAAGCGACGATCATCGACAAGGAATTTCATGGAGTACTGATACAGAAAACAGCATTAACGGTCGGTAAGCGCACAATCAATGCGGATAGATTCATGGTCCCTCTCCCTTTCGTAAACGATACGATGCTAAAAGACTGGGACGCTGTTGGACTGAAATACACTTTTAAGGAAAAAACCGGCAATTGGGCAAGTTTTTTAGTAAATATCTTACCGTTTATTATCTTCATCAGTATATTTCTTTTTTTCATTCGCCGGATGCAAGGGCAAAACAACAAAGGTCTTTTCGGATTCGGAAAGAGCAAAGCGCGGCTTTGGACATCCGATCGGCCGAAAGCGACGTTTAATGACGTCGCCGGTTGTAACGAAGCCAAAGAAGAACTTAAGGAAATCATCGAATACCTGAAATCTCCAGCCAAATTTTCAAGACTTGGTGGGAAAATTCCAAAAGGCGCATTATTGCTCGGTCCGCCCGGAACAGGGAAAACATTACTGGCGAAAGCCGTCGCAGGCGAAGCCGCCGTTCCATTTTTTAGTATCAGTGGCGCCGATTTCGTCGAGATGTTCGTTGGCGTTGGCGCATCTCGGGTTCGCGATCTTTTCGAACAAGGAAAACGGAACGCGCCGTGCATCATTTTTATCGACGAGATCGATGCGGTCGGTCGCCATCGGGGAGCCGGAATCGGCGGCGGGCACGACGAACGCGAGCAAACGCTCAATCAACTTCTTGTCGAAATGGATGGATTTGATGAAAACACGAACGTCATCATTCTCGCCGCGACCAATCGTCCGGATGTGTTGGATTCCGCACTGCTCAGGCCGGGACGTTTTGACCGGCAAATCGTTGTGGATGTTCCGGACGTCATCGGGCGCGAAGGCATTCTAAAAGTTCACACCAAACGAATTCCCATTGGGAAAGATGTTAATCTGCAAATCATCGCTAAAAGTACACCCGGACTTGTCGGCGCCGATCTCGCCAATCTCGTCAACGAAGCCGCACTTCTCGCCGCTCGGAAAAATAAAAAAGAGGTCGAAATGTCCGACTTCGAGGAAGCGAAGGATAAAGTGATGATGGGCGTCGAACGCAAGAGCCTTTACATTTCCGACAAAGAGCGGAATCTGACTTCCTACCACGAATCTGGGCACGTACTCGTCGCGATCAACATTCCGGGCGCCGATCCGATTCACAAAGTCACGATTATTCCGCGCGGTAGAGCACTGGGGCTCACGCACCAGTTACCAATCGACGAACGACATAATTATTCACGGTCCTATATTCTCGGAACGCTGAGCATTCTTCTCGGCGGAAGAGCCGCGGAAAAGATCATTTTTAATGAATTGACGA
>PEYN01000147.1 GCA_002774355.1 Candidatus Marinimicrobia bacterium CG08_land_8_20_14_0_20_45_22
GGATAAAAGTATTCGGCTCGCGCAGTTAGTTTCGGCGATCAAGTTGGTATTCGCATCGGTTTTCGTTCGGAATGCGCGGAAATATATCGAGAATCTGAATCATCAGGTCGAAGAAGAAAAGATGGCGGTCATCATCCAGAAAGTCGTTGGCGTTTCGGCAGGCGATTATTTCTATCCGCATATTTCTGGCGTCGCCCAATCGTACAATTTTTATCCGATCGCAAATTTGGCCAACGAAGACGGCATCGCGACGGTCAGCGTCGGACTCGGCAAATCCGTCATCGAGGGCGGAAAATGCTTCCGCTTCTGCCCGCGTTATCCCAACATCGAGTTTGTTCAGCCGCAGGCGCTGTGGGCTAACTCGCAGAAGGAATTTTTCGCACTGAATTTAAAGCAGACGGATTTCGATCTGCTCGAATCCGACGACGCAACCATTTCCCAGTTACCAATCAGCGAAGCGGAAACGCACGGTTATCTCGAACATATTGCTTCGGTGTGGGATTACGCGGACAATCGTTTGGTAGCAGGTCAGACACACAAAGGCGCGCGCGTAATCACTTTCGATGATATTTTAAAATATGACTATATTCCGTTGGGTGAAATCACCCATAAATTATTGGACATTGGTGAAAAAGCGTTCGGAATGCCCGTCGAAATCGAATTCGCGGTCGATTTGACGAAAGACTGGGCACAAGAAATCAATCCGACTTTTTACATTCTTCAAATCCGTCCGCTCGCCGTCGGTGCCAGCGATGTGGAAATTCACAAGGAAAATTTAAGCCGCGACAGTTTGCTCCTTTATACCGAAAAAGGCATGGGAAACGGCGTCATCGACTATCTTTGCGACATCATTTACCTGCAATCTGAAAAATTTGACAACCTGAAAACGGTCGAAATGCAGGATGAGATCGAACATTTTAATGAAAAACTAAAAGCCGAAGATCGTGAATATATCCTGATTGGACCGGGACGCTGGGGCTCGCAGGACCGCTTTCTGGGAATTCCGGCCAAATTCATCCAGATCAGTCAAGCGCGCGTTATTGTCGAGACAGGACTTGAGAATTTTAGCATCGATCCGTCGCAGGGAACACATTTTTTCCATAACATCGTCGCCATGAAAATCGGCTATTTTACCGTTCCGTTCAAATCCGTATCGTCATTCATCGACACAAAATGGCTGAACGATCATGACGTTGTCGAAGAAGGAAAATATTTCCGACACATCAGGCTGGAAAAACCGCTAACCATCAGGATGGACGGCAAAACCGGGATCGCGGTGATTGAAAAATAAAAACCGCGGAGATCGCAGAGAAACCGGAGATTATAGTGAACCTTCGTGTCTCAGCGCCTTAGTGGTTCACTTCCTCACCTCTACCCACATCGGACTGCTCCATGCCATCTCATTGTCTTCCTGAATGACACGAATATAATAGAAATGCTCGCCCGCAGTAGCGGTCTCATCCACAAAAGTTCGTCTCACGCCGCGCCCTTCATCGAAATCCTTGCCGATAGTCAGAATCGGTTGATTATCACGCAGGAGAACGACATAATGGATTTTCGCCGTTCCGAGGACATCGATCTGGATTTCCGGATTCCTCGTTGAAGTGATGCTTTCACCCATCATACAACCATTGATTTGAAAATTGAGGCGAATTCGCGTACCGGACGTGGCATAGACGCGTCGATGTTTGATTGCGTCGAGAATCGCCTCGCGGCTGTTTTCCTTCGCGATCACACCGGTCAGTCCCGACGCCCATTCGGAATATTTCGTTCCGACGCCATGATGCCATTTCAAACCATGTCCATCAGACCCGCCAACTAACCCAAACCGATTTCCTCTCGCCAAACCATCCTGAATGAAACTTCCGGGAATTCCGCCACGATGCGCGATCGGTTCATTTCCCATATATTCAAAAGCGCCGTGCGATGAAACGATCTCGGACACTGGAATAGCGATTGAATCCATCGCCTCCCAATCGGTTCCTGTCCATCCGACGTGATGTGGAATCGCGATTGCTTGGTTTTGCTTAAGTAGGGCGACTAAATCCGTCGTATTCGTCGCGTCGAACCGGCAACTGAAAATCGGCTTGTCCCACGACGAGAAATAAACGTTTTTATGCCCGAAACCTTTCGGTACGCGACCAGTCGTCCATTCGTATGCGGGAATCGTCGTGAAAACCGAATCCTCTGAAAACGATTGCCCGACGATTTTGATCCATTCCCATTCCGACGGTAAAATGTAATTCTGAGTAAACCATTCATGGTCAGTCAGCGCCGCAAAATCATGTCGCATATTGAACCGAGAACGTGTAAAACATTCGTCAGGAGTTCCCATTCCGTCCGACAGCGCCGAATGCTGATGAATGTCGCCGAAGTAAATTTGGTATCCATCCGGCAACGAAAAACCGACAGAATTTTCCTTTTTTTCCGCTACTTGAATCGGCGGCTTAGCGGAAACCGGAGAAGTCTTTTGAATAAAAGCTAAATTTTTCGACGCCGGATCGAAACGATTCAGGTATATCGCCCGCAGATCGCGCCGCACCGAATAGATTTTTCCATCCTGTCCGACGATCGCCCGAACGTCCTGACCTCTTCCACCCCAGCCTTCGATGTCGAAACGGTAAATCGGGCTAACCTGATCGGATTGAATACATTGCACAAAGAAATTCTGCGACGGACGTCCGAATAGCCACAGTTTTCCCTGCTTGTCCATTAAGATATTTGGAAACTCGATGCCTTGATCTTCACCGAGTTTCTGCCGATCGCCGTCATTCGCTGGCGTAAAGAAACGCGTCGTACCGTCGGCATTGAATGACTTCATGAAAATCCACGGGTTGTAATCCAGACCACCGGACGCTAGCAAATTGGAATGCCAGGCGACTGTCACTTTTCCTTTGGCGTCGATTGTAAGAGATGGTGCCATGTTTTTCCCCGATGCTTCGGGACTGACTGATTTCGCCGTCTGCCATTTTCCATTGACGCATTTCCGGAGTAAAATCTCATAATTTTCAGATTTCTGGCAATCCCACGCGGCATAAATGCAATTTTTCGCATCGATAGCAAGTGTCGGGCGAAACTCTTTATTTTCGGTATCAGCAATGGAAAACGGTTCCCCCGGATGATTGTCGATGATTTTCATGCCATAAATATCAAAATCGGCGCCCTCTACCCTTTCCCACGCGATCCAGATATTGTTTTGCATATCGCTGACGATTGCAGGATGTAAATCAGCCGCCGGATCATTCGTCAATCTAATTTCCGGTGATAAGGCGCTATTTGTCATATTCCGCGCATAGAGATCCCAATTACCGCCCCGTTTTCCTGCCCAGACGATCCAAACGACACCGGATGGACAACTGACGATTCGCGGAAAGCCTTCGATTCCAACCGACTCGCTGACTTGGAGAGAATCCGTCATGACTAAATCATGCACTATTTTAAGGACAATCCGTTCTTTCCCGTCAATCATTTCCGAATAAACGATGAAAATATCACCGGTTTTATCCTGACAAATATCGGGATATTCGGCGAATGGATGATTCGTGATACGGAGGTCGATTCCGTCCAGTTCGCTGATCGAACGGATTGGTGTCGGTTCGCCGCTGAAGGCAACATTCAGAGAAATTAATAGGAACGTAAAAAATAGCCATTTGGGACAATTCATAATCGATTCCTTTCAATAAAGCCAACAATAATTTAAAAAATATTAAACGCGAAGAAACCAGTAATTTTACCATCGGCGATAAAATTCTATGTATTTGGCGTCTTAAATGTCCGGCTGGCGATATTTTCTTTTTACAAATCGTGTGTTTTTTATACATTCTGCCCAACGAAGAAACTTTTCATTGAAACGAATAAATAAGGAATTCTGACATGGAAGATTTAACTGAAAAACGACAAAGCCCGCTAAGAGAAATCATCGACCCATTCGTTAATCTCGTCAAAGCGCCGCGCGCGCTCTGGGGTATCAACCTCTCGTATATCCTCGAAGGACTAACTTATTTTGGCGTACTGAGTTTGCTGGCGATGTATTTTAACAAATACGCCGGATTGAACGATATCGACGCCGGAAGAATGGTCGGCATCCAGACCGCAGGCATCACGCTGGCGATGCTGTTTCTCGGCGGAACGGTCGATTTCATCGGCGTGCGAAAGGCGCTGCTGATCGCGCTTTCAAGCATGTTGATTGGCCGGATTTTCCTGTCATTGGCGCCCGCGTTAGGCCTGCCGGGAATGTGGAACAGCACGCATGTCATTGCCATGTTTGGAATTTTGGGAATCGTTCTTGGTTACGGAATCTATCAACCTGCTTGTTATGCCGCCGTCAAACAGTTCACGACTAAGGAAACTAGCGGCATTGGTTACGCAATGCTTTATGCACTCATGAATCTCGGCGGATTCCTACCCGGATTGATTTCACCCCCGGTTCGCAGAAGGTTCGACATCGTGGGAGTTTATTGGGTTTATGTGGCAATGACCGTGCTCGGCATCTTGGTTATCGCTTTTATTTTATCAAAGAAAACAGTCGAAATCGCCATTGCAAACGCCAGTCAGAAAACGCGTGAGGAGATCGAATCAGAAAAAGCCGAAGAAGCCAAGCAATCCACGAAGGAAAAACTGCTTTATTATCTTAAAAATTTCCCAATCCGCGACGGACGGTTTATGTATTTCATTTTCATTTTAATCCCCGTGCAAACACTCTTTGCACATAACTGGCTGACTTTGCCGCAATATTTCGCCCGCGCTTTTACCGGCATTGTCTCCACCAACTTTGAATTTTTTGTCAATTTCAATCCAATTTTGATCTTCATTTTGGCGCCGATGGTTGCGGCTTTGACCATGAAAAAAGACACTTACAAGATGATGATCATCGGCACATTCGTCATGGCATCGCCGACATTCATTCTCGCCACCGGGCCGACAATCTGGGCAGTTTTCGGCTACCTGATTTTAATGACAATCGGCGAGGCGATCTGGCAACCGCGCTTCTTGCAATGGGTCGCCGAAATCGCACCAAAAGGCATGACCGGAATCTACATGGGCATTGGTCAATTCCCTTGGTTCATGACCAAAATCATCACAAGCCTTTACTCCGGCTGGTTCCTGATGCATTATTGTCCAGAAGGTGGATTGCCGGAGAAAATGAACACCGAAGCGATGTGGCTGATCTACGGCTGTATTGCGATGATCAGTCCGGTCGCTCTTCTGCTTTCGAAAAAATGGATGGGCAAAGGACTGGAGAAAAACCGGGCGTAAAGTTTACCCGATCAAACTCAGCAAGCGTCCGTTTCAGCAAAGAGGCGGACGCTGGCTATTTCCACGCCTCATAAATGGGAATCCGTCTGGACACATTTTTCAGATAATTCTTTGATTGATCAGTCGGTAAATCTTTGAGAAGTTTATGATAAAGCCATATCGAATCGTTGGAGTTGATTTCCGGTAAACTGTCGGCAATTTTGTTGGTACCGGCGATTGCGCATTTGGATTGAAGAATGATTGGTGTAAATGATGGCAAAAATCAATCGCGGATCGAGGTTGAATCGTTTTGCTTGTTTGATCACTTCGTCTTTAAAGCAATCGGCGCGAATTTCGATGTGATTCGGAACCATCGGAATCGTTAGAGAATAAACCGTTCGGTTTTGTCCATCGCCACTTTGATAATCTTCCGAGCCAAGATCGCCTTTCGAAACGACCAACTTGGAGAATGACTCAATATTAACCTGTGTGACTGGTTTACCATCCGGCGCTTTTATTTGATCTTTTAACAGTGGTAAATCATCTTCGGCGGTTTTCTTTACCACATCGACCAGTCTCTGTTGCAACGCTTGTTTTGCTTTCTCCTCCGTATAATCAATCTTCTGCCAATTCTAAACAAGTATTTCGAGAGTTTCAATGAGAATAATGCCCAGAGTTTGTCTAAACATCATTGGGATATCAGGAAACCATAATGAGCGGTTTGAAATTTATGGCCTTTCAAAAAATTTGACATTTAATATTTTCAATTTGAAATTTGAAATCATCAATCTTCAACCTACAATTTTACTCAAAGAATCTCTTTCCTAAACTCCTATCTATGAATTATCTTTTATTCGTATTGTATGTTTTCGATTTTGAATTGAATAGATTGAAGGTTAGAATGAATCAATTTACTTCTCCTCTCCGATGGAATTTCACACCAATTATTTGTTTTCTTCTGTGTTTTATTTTTTTCTCATGTTCGAAGAAGTCTTCCATCGAAGTGCTCGCGAAAGTGAATGGAGAAATTATCACCGTAGCGGACTTTTCCGAGAGTTATTTCCAAACGATTCTTTACGGAAATCAGACAGATTCTGAGGAAAACCGCCTGAAATATCTCAATCAGTTGATTGATGAATATTTACTGGCTCAGCATGGAATCAAAATCGGCATCATCTCGAAAAATAAACTAGAAACCGTCGAAAATCGCACGCGTCGCATGAAAGTTCGGGACAAGTTGTTATCATCAGAAGTGGAAAAAGAACCAATCGTTCCCGACGACAGAGACTTAAGGCGATTATTCACACAAAATTCGGAAAAAGTCAACATTCACCATTTATTTGCGAAGACAAAATCCGAGATTGATTCGCTCTATAGATTATTACAATCTGGCAAATCGTTCAATGCGTTGGCATTTGAAGTTTTTTCAGATTCGATTTTAAAGTTCAATGGCGGCGACCTCGGATGGAATCAGTTAGGCGATTTGGATCCGTTTCTGGAGGACACAGCCTTTGCGATGCGCGTGAACCATATTTCTCACCCGATTGAATCCCGTTTTGGGTGGCATATTCTCAAATTGGAAGATAAAATTTACAATCCGCTATTGACAG
Source organism: Candidatus Marinimicrobia bacterium CG08_land_8_20_14_0_20_45_22 (assembly GCA_002774355.1). Taxonomy (NCBI): domain Bacteria; kingdom Pseudomonadati; phylum Fidelibacterota; species Fidelibacterota bacterium CG08_land_8_20_14_0_20_45_22. The sequence goes on from PEYN01000147.1 coordinate 6,846, forward strand.
AAAACGATTTTCTGCAGAAAAAAGAGGACATCCGAAAGCAATTCATACGTCGCGAACAGGATAAACGCTATTATCGATTCGTGAATGATTTTATGAAAGACAAAACCACCGTCATTCATAATCCGGAATGGTCGATTACTGTGCGGGAGATCCAGAAGCGATTTCCATCAAGCCAGAAAGTATCGCCCATTTTCATACAGTTGCCATTCAGCCCGGAGTTTGGAAATTTGACGCCTTCTTTGACAGAAATCCTTGGAAATGCGATGATTACCTTTCCGGACGGCGACATGACGGTCGGTGAATTTATCGAACGAATACCGGAGTTACCCGTTCGATATTGGTATGGCAGTAAAAAAATTGCAACGGAATTAATGATTCGCGATTATTTTCTCACACAGGAAGGCACACGGCGCGGCTACCTAAAATCCAAAGACGTGAAAAGCGCTGTCTTATTTCAAAAGAACCTCCGCGCAGGCGCGCTTTACCGTCAATATCTTCTTGATAAAATTACCATAAAGCCTGAAAATATCGATGAAAATATCGTCCGGACTGAATATGATTCACTTAAAAACAGTCGTTTCATCAAAAACCAAAAACTGTCTTATTCCATGATCGTCGTATGGGATAGCAGTAATGCCAAATCGTGCGACCGAATGCTTACAAAGGGCATGTCGTTCTCAGAAATCATCCTGAAAATTGGCATTCGCAAAGCCGGTGTTCTGGAATCGGGACATTTTTTAAAGGATCGTTCACAAGTTCCCGGGTTGATTCGCCAGAAACTCATGGAAATGAAAGATGGACAAGTATCCAATTGGATGACAATCAACCACCGGTTGGTAAGGATTCAGAGACATTCGATCCAAACAAATGCAATTCGATTTACGGAGGCTGAAAAGGAAATTCGCAATCGGCTTGCCGCTCAGACGCCGTATCGTCAAATCGCGACAGCGCTTGAAACCTGGCGTAAAGAGTCAAAAATTACTATCAATCAGGAAAAACTTCGCGGTATCTGGTCAAAAGATTCCTGATCTAACCAATTTCTTGTGTTTTCTGACACATAAACCGGACGTAGAAATCGTCTTGATATATCCGACCTATTCGTTTTATTGACAGGCGTTTGCCTATATGTTTTCTACAAAATAAAGCCGCCAAATATTTTCCAAGATATTTTTTCGGTTATTTTAACACTGAAAAACCAGATTAAATTGAAAATAGTGAATAATTTTTAACATATTTTTAAAAAAATATTTGACAACGCACTTGAAATCATATAAATTGACGGCAGTTTATGTAGCATTTCGGCATGAAAATTGAATGAGTTAGTTATTTAACAAGTAGGAAAACCAAAAAAAAGGAGGAAATCCATGGGTCAACAGCAACTGTTACTGATCGTCTTAGGGACAATCATCGTAGGGGTCGCCGTCGTCGTCGGTATCAATATGTTCAGTCAGGGAGCCGTGAACGCCGAACGCGATGCACTGGTTCAGGATGTGAACATGATCGGAGCAAAAGCCGCGGAATACTGGAGAAAACCGGCTGAGATGGGTGGCGGAGCAAGGGACTTCACCGGAGTCACATTTGCAAAGCTAGGTGCCGATGCAAGTAATGCAAATGGCACATATGTACTGGCCGTCGTCGATGCGGACAGTATAACCGTAACTGGAACTGGGGCAAATGAAGGTGTTACTGTCCGTGCGGGAATCACTGAAGATGGAGTATCTGGCGCCCCGACCATCACGCTTCCCTAAAAACTTTGAACCTTAATTAGACTAAACCGGTCAAAGGAGTCAAATGTGCGACCTGACTTTCTTTGACCGGTTTACCTTATGGGATTGATGTAAAATGGAAATCTTTCGATATACGGCCATCGGTTTAAAAGGTAACCGAATTCAAGGTGTCATCGAGGCTGTCAATAAGAAAGAAGCCAAGAAAGCGCTCGATCAACTTGCCGAAAAACGTAAAGTCAAAATCGAGTCGATTCAGCAAAAAGCTACATTTATTTATACCGTTAAAAAGACAGGTCAACCGACGCTCAACGGCGAGCAAAAAGCCTTTTCAAAGGACGAACTCGTACAGGTATTCAAACGGTTTGGCTACGAAAAAATTCGCGTCCAGAAAAAGTGGTTCGATTTCAAAGGAAAAGTCCCGGCGAATGAAGTCACAAGTTGGATACGTCTTTGCGCCGATCTGCTGAAAGAAAATCTTCCTTATGATGAAATTTTAACGCTTCTTTCCGAAGATACAGCCAACAAGTGTCTGAGAGAAACAATTAAAAGTATCAGTCAGGATTTGAAAGAAGGCAAGGAAGGAACCGAAGTGTTTGCCAAACACGAAGATGTATTTGGCAAATTTCCGGCGTTTATGCTTGCCGTAGCGTCCACCAGCGGTAACATGCAAACGATTTACGAAAGCACCGCCAAGTTCATGGAGCGTGACGAGGCATTCAAACGCAACCTTCGCAAAACACTTGTAACACCATTTATTACGCTCGGTGTAATCCTTCTCGTCGTCGTTTATTATGTCATGGTCATTTTTCCGCAGACCGCAGGTGTCTTTAAAAAATTCGGTAAAACACTCCCACCAATGACTGCAGCGACAATGCGATTCAGCGATTATCTCGCGGCACACTGGATTGTGATTTTGCTATGTATCATCATTCCGGTTGGTTCACTCGTCTATTTCTTAAAAACTCCGAAGGGAAAATATCTCAAAGATAAATACATCATCAAAATGCCGGCCATTGGCGAACTGATTCACAAGACCAGCATCGAAATCTTCGCGCGGGTTTTCTATTCGCTTTACAGCGGTTCCGGCGAGAACGTAAAAGTCATTCAGGTGGCATCGGAAGCCTGTCGAAATTCCTATATGGAACGTCAAATCAAAGAAGTGGCAATCCCTTTAATGCTGGGCGAAGGAAAAGGCATCGTTGAAGCGATGGAAGCCTCCAACGTCTTCACACGCACAGCCATTTCAAGATTTCGGTCCGGCGCCGAATCCGGCGCCTTACGGAACAATGCCTTGCAGTTAGCCAATTATTACGAAACCGACACTTCTTACCGAATGGAAAAAGTTATTAATCTCGTCAATTTTATCGTGACAATGTTCATTATGGGCGTGATGATTGGAATCACTGTCGTTTCATCGGAAACATCGGTTATGTAAAAACTTTACAGGAAACTTACTTTGTCAAAACTCATTGGTGAAATATTACTGGAAAAAGGGATCATCAGCCATGACCAGTTGAAAAAAGCGCTGGAAATTCAGACGAGCGAATCTGCGACAACACGGCGACAAGTCGGTAAAATCCTGTTCGAGGATCTTGGAATCGACAGGCACGCGGTCTTACAAGAACTTACCGCTATTTTTGCCATCCGCGAGATGCCGGTAACCGCTGAAATGATCACCGAGGAACAAATCAATTTTATTACCGAAATTCTGGATAATCACAGCGACGATTTTCGTGCGGCGCTGATTCGTAATAAGATTATTCCCTACCAAGTTACAACGCAAAAGGGCGAAAACGTGCTGACGATTCTTTGTGCAGATCCTACCAACACAGAAATTAAATCTCTAGCAGGGCAACTTCCCTATCCAAAATACGAAATCGTATATGACCGTCTTGAAAACCTCGACGGAATAATCAATAAATGCCTCTCCAGCCGGAATGAATTTTTTAGTTTGCTGGATGAAATCGAATACGAAGATGAAGAAGGGCCAAAAGAAGAGGTTATCGATGAAGCCGCTTTGGATGCCGAAATCAACCAAAGCGCTTTGACAACTCTCGTCGAAGGAATTCTCGTCGAAGCTGTTCGCCAGGGGGTCAGCGATATTCATATCGTCCCCCAACCGGGAAACATAACTGATTTTAACTTGAGGCGAGACGGAAAACTTTCCGTCTATTATTCCCAAAAAGGGGTCAAACCCGAAGCAATCGCGGCTGTTTTTAAAGATAAGACACGGAATGTCGATCGATTTGAACGCGACATTGCACAGGATGGATTCATCCAGAAAAAAGTCGATGGCTATCTAATCCGTTACCGCGTCTCTATTGTCCCGATCGTCGGCTCCGAATTCGACCGAAAACTGGAGAGCATCGTCATCCGAATTCTTGACGACCGGAAAGTCATTACCGATTTGAGAAAACTGGGATTACAGAAACAGGCGTTGGACGATTTTAAACGCGCCATCAACAAACCATCCGGAATTGTCATCGTGACCGGTCCAACCGGAAGCGGAAAAAGTACGACTCTTGTGGCCGCCTTGTATTCCGTCATTTCTCCAGAAAAATGCGTTTTAACTGTAGAGGAGCCGGTCGAATATCTGATCAACGGCGCCCGCCAACTAAAGATCAGCGACAAAATGAACTTTGACCTCGCAATACGCGCAATTTTGCGGCATGATCCGGACATTGTTCTCGTCGGTGAAATCCGCGATCTGAAAACTGCTGAAATCGCCATCAAATTAGCCAATACGGGACACCTGACATTTTCAACGCTTCATACCAATGATGCCCCGAGCGCAATTTCCCGCTTATACAAAATGGGCATCGAACCATTTCTCATCGCATATTCCGTCAATATCATCATGGCTCAGCGACTCGTTCGGAAATTATGTGATGCATGCAAAAGACCGATAGAGCACAAAGATGTCGAGGCGGCACGACTTTTGGGATTTACGGATAAGGAAATAGAAGAAACGACTTTCTACGAAGCTGTCGGTTGCAACAAATGCCGGAACGGATACAAGGGCAGAATAGCAATCATGGAAGCCCTTTACTTCACAAAGGAAATCCGTCGGCTTATCGTCACTGCCGGCGAACAAGTGGATGAGGAAGCGCTTCGGACACAAGCTATTAAAGAAGGTATGTTGACGCTCCGGGTTTCTGGGCGTGAACGTATCAAAGAAGGCGTCACAACGATTGAAGAAGTTGCCGCCGTTACTGTCGAGGATTAAACATGGGAATCGGTCGTGCAGAATTGCTTATCTTGCTGGGTGCGATCGCAATTTTCGGAAGATATACGCTTACCATTAACGCCGCACGCTATAACAATGAATTTTGGATTATCGCCTGTGAGAGTCAGACCATGGCGGCTTCGATTGCGGACGGTGTTATCGAAGCTGTTGCCATAAAGGAATTCGATGAAGCCACAGTTAATACTGTCCTACTCGGTGGATTAAATTCATTGACCGACCCGACAGCGCTCGGAGCCGAATCCGGAGAGGTTTATCCAAATTTTGATGATATTGATGATTTTAACGATTTCAGCATGAGTGACACGGCGGTAAACGGCATTCAGTTTGAAATTTCCACAACGGTTGGCTATGTCAGCGAAGATGACTTGGTTAATTTTCAATCCGACCAAACTTACATAAAACGACTGAACGTTACGGTTTCGAGCGAACACATTTCTAAACCGGTGACTATCAGCCGGGCTTTTTCCTATTACAATTATTGAGGAGCCTTGAGTGGTTGATATTGAGCTTGTTGGTACTTTTTTAATCGCTGGGATTTTTATCTTATCGCTTTTAACTTTGAATGGACAGATTATGGAATCGAACACCGTCAATTCATTAAATGTCATCGCCCAGAGAAACGCTACGAACATCGCGACGATTATTCAAACCGACCTTCGGAAAATCGGGCAAGGCATAGAAACGGTGACGGAATCCATTCAATCGATTTCAGACTCGAGTATTTCCTTCATCTCAGACATTGACAAGGATGGAATCGCCGATACCATCACTTATCGCCTTGGCGCAGTTGGAGAAGCAACCGGAACGGAAAACGACAACGATCGCTTCCTGTATCGGACGCTCAACGGATCTGAGTCCGATGTTGCGCTCGGATTGACTCGTCTGGAAATGACTTATTTCGACAAGCAAGGAAACCAGACAATTGTTCCATCCGAAATAAGAACGATTTGGATTTCTTTAACCGTCGAAACACCTTTCTATTATCAGGAGCGATTAGGAACGGCTGAATGGCAGGGACAAATAACACCAAATAATTTAAAAGCGATTTAATATGAAAAATGAGTCAGAATTCACGGAAGAATTGAATAGATATCAGGACGCATCGGCAATTAAAATCAAGTCGAAGAAACGTGACGGCTTCGTCTCGTTCAAAAAACTACCTCTTATTCTTTCCAATTTTACTAAGGATGTCGCCGAAAAATTCCTCGAACTCGGTGAAGAATACAACATTCCACCCGATGAAGAAGTGATACGAAAAGACGAAATCGGAAGGGATTTCTTTATAATCTGCGAAGGATCGGTCACTGTCTGGCGGGAGGGCATCAAATTGGCGACATTAGTCAAAGGCGATGTTTTCGGAGAACTTGTCATTTTCCGCGATCATTACCGTATTGCCTCAGTCCGAACGGAGTCGCCGACTACGCTCCTTAAGTTCAATCGGCATGTGATGATGGATTTCTTTTCACGGCAGGAACAGCGTATTTTTTTCATTTACACCGTCAACGTCCTCGAAGTTCTGAGGCGAAAATTAGTATTGACTAACCGACGAGTCTGCGAACTGGAACAAAAATTGCGTAACCGGTAAGGAATGACAATGGACTCAAATTTGATCGAAACTGCACATCAAATACTCCAAAATTTCAACGAGTCAATCCCACAATTTTTATATGGAATCGAACGCCAGCAATTCGTAGCAAACCAATTAAAAAATCTTGAGCCGGACAAACGGTTGATTCTCCGAAAACTCATCGATGCATTCCTTGTTGAGATGCGTACGAAAAACGCCTCAGATATCGATTTGGGGTCTTATGGTTGCCACGGTAATATCTGGTTCCGGATTCATGGCGAAAAAGTAGCGGATTCCGGATTGGGTCAATTTTCGGAGGCTGAAACTGATACACTCATCTTAAACATTCTCATGGAACAACAGACACAAAACCTTATCAAATACCGAAACGTCGATTTTTCTTACAGCACCACAGAAAATGGAACGCTCCAGCGTTTTCGTGCAGACGTTTATTTCGATCTGGAACACCTCGCAATGAATATGCGGTTGATCAGTTCGGAAGTTCGTCCGATTTCCGCATTTAATTTTCATCCCGAAATTCTCAAGGCGCTCAGTTTGAAATTCGTCAAGCGCGGTTTGGTTCTGATTACGGGAATAACCGGTTCGGGAAAAAGCACAACGATGGATTCGATCATCGACGCCAATAATCGCACGGTGGATTCTTCAATTATTATCATCGGCGGACCGATCGAACATGTTCATGAACCGAAACGATGCGTCGTCCGTCATCGAAGCGTCGGGACTGACGTCCTCACCTTCAAAGACGGAGCAATACAGGCACTGAGACAAGACCCGGATATCATTGTCGTTACCGAAATGCGTTACGCGGATACGATTATCACAACTCTGGAGATTACAGATAGCGGCCATAAAGTATTTTCGACGCTTCACACCTCCTCCGCGGTTGAGAGCATCAATCGAATTATCGCCGAGGTTCCATCGGATGAACAAGACCGCGTCCGTGAGCGACTCGCCGATGTTTTAACAGTCGTCATATCACAGAAACTTCCGCGAACTCTTGACAACAAGCGGGTTCTTGCGAAGGAAGTCTTGCTTATGATTCCACCGATTCGCGCCGCCATTAAAAATAACAATTTGGATGAAATCTATCAGATGATCCAGCAATCCTCCCATCTTGGTATGATCACGATGGAGCAGGACTTGAAACGTTTATACGAAGAAAAAATCATCTCTTACGAAGAAGCTTGGGCGAACGCTAATAATAAAAAGAGGTTCGAAGAAATTGTCAAATACAAAGTCTAAAAAATCGCCACGGGTGTCTTCTAAAAAGAAACTTCTTGTACTGAATGTAGATGACATTGAATTGACCTCTTTATTCTGTACGTTGGGACAAGGTTTTATTGAGATCGAATCCGCGGATAAACATAAACTGGTTGAACCGCTAAAGGAAACAACCAACGAATCGCTGACTCTTGAAACGAACGGCCAACCCACCCTTTCTGCTGAGGATATTTTCGGATCGAGTGAAAAAGATCTGACTGCTTCGCTTGATAGTTCGCTGGCTACTTCTACTGAATCTGAAATTTCGGAAGAACAATCCAATGAAAGCATTCTACTGTCCATTCTGGAATCGGCGCCGGCTAAAAACTTCAATTACTCTGTCAATCTTCCCTCTTCCATTACCCACGTCTTTCAATTGCGAAATGGATACAAAGCGCTAAAAAAGTCCGCTCGCCGCAAGAAAGTTTATGCGGAGGTTAACGAAAGACTCAATAATCAGATAGCCAACGATCAATTCGATTATTTTTTAACTGAAGAAAATACCGGATTCGCTTTCGCTAATAAGACTGGAATTCCGCTGGTCAATTTGTACGAATCCATTCAAAAAGGAATGAAGAAGCGGTTCCGGTTGGTTTCCGTTCTTCCGGATGAAATCGCGTTATCGAATCTCGTCCGTTTCAACTACAATCCCTCAGACGATGAGGTAATAATCATCGTTCACATTGCGTTCGAGGAAAGCAAAATCATCATTACTCAAGGCGGTCAGATCACTCAACTCCCTCTTCCAATCCGCGAAGATGTAAATTCAAACCAGCTTCTAAAAACGATCGTTGGGAAAATCCTTTACGAACAAAGTCTCGGTAACATTCCGGATCAATATAGCGTAATTTTAACCGGTAAGGCAATCTCTCTCAATGCTTGTCCATTTTTTCAGCAAACCTTAGAAATAACAGAAGTCGCCTATTTCACAGCCCGACCGGAATTATTCCGATTTCCTGAAGAAACCGAAAAGTCATTATCCGAGTTTGCAGTTCCGCTTGGAAATGCCGTCACCGTTTTTTTCGCCGATGATAAAAAGATCACGCCGCTTTCGCTAATACCCGATTATATCAACCAGCGCCAACAAGTTTTTAAAATCGCATGGCACGGATATTTATTACTTACGTTGATTTTTCTGATGCCGATATGGATCAACAACCAATATACAAATAAATCGAAAACGAAGACGAATTTCACTCAGAAAAAAGCCTATCTCGAACAGTCAATCGACGGATTAAAATGGGTCGAACCGCTGTTGGATAGTTTAAAGATCCAGACAAAACTCGGTAAACAAAAACTCGAGTTATTGGAATCGCTTTCCAAAGGAACACATAGATGGAGTTACTCGCTTGACAAAATCATCCGGGCGATTCACGAAGCCGGTGACGATCTCTGGTTGACTGAAATTTCGAGCCAAGGCGACGGCTTTCAAATGACCGGATTCAGCCTCTATAGAAATCGAGCGCCCCGGCTCGCCGCTCAATTTCCATCCGCAAGCGTTGAAAACGTCACGCCCATCGAAATTCGGGGAAGTACGGTTTATCAGTTTAAAATCGTCGTCGAAAAGGTGGCCGAAGACGAAAAAAGTTTCAATCCTGTCATTAAAATTCCCATTCAAGCAACTCCAAAGAAATCGGATAAAAGCAGTGCAAGCAAAAAAGTAAAAAATTCCTCTGCTCTATTTCAAGCGGCGGTAAAACTATTTGACCAAAAAAAATATGACGAAGCACTGGCAACATTCGAAGAAATTGCCGATAGAAAGGCTGATCAAAAATACGCCGTCAAGTCAAAATGCTGGATCGGAAAATGTCACTTTTCGGTAGGCGATTATCCTGAAGCGATCGAAGTTCTCACCACTTTCATTGAGGAAAATCCACAAAGCGAGGAGAATCTAAGTGCGATGCTCTTTTTAGCAAAAGCGTATGCGGCAACGAATCGAAATAATGACGCACGAACTTTGTTTCTCTCGATAGTAAAACAAAGTCCAACCAGCGAAGTCGGTCTAGAAGCCGCCCAACTCATCGCTGCACTTCAATAGAAAGCAGAATATGCCGTACGAAATCCGAAATAGCCTTATTCTCGCGGTCTTCTTGGTTATCATGGGTCTCAGTGGACATTTTCTGATAAACATGAAGTTCGGGAATGATTTCACGAAAATCGAACAGGAACTGAAAACAAAACAGGACCGTTTGGCTCAACTTCAGAAATCGTTTTCAGAACTAAATGGATATGAAAAACAATTGAATCAAATCTCTGACCAACTAAAATATTACCCCAAGACAATTCTTCCGGAGCAGACCATTCATCAGACTTACCGGTATCTGGAAGAAATCGACCGCTATGGCACTTTTTTCAACTTTCGGTTCAATCTGCTCGGCGTTAAACGCAAAGATAACGTCTCAACTGCGTCTTACGAATTGGCTGGTGAAGGAAATTTTCCCAAAGCGATGCGTTTCGTCCGACGAATGGAATACGGCTCCCCTCTTTACAAAATCGAGTCGCTGAGTTTGAAAAAGAAATCGTCAAAATTACCAACCGAAAAAACATCCGAGGCAGATTTGGAAATCGTGGTCCGTTTGAATGGTATTTTCTTTACGCAGATAAAAAATCCGGATTTGATGGCACTTGGTCCTTATGCTTCTTTCCAACCTCAAGAATTTTCCGTTTTCGATCCGTTCAAACCGTTGATCCTTAATTATCTTCCGCCGAATATCGGCAATTTGATCAATATTGAAAACAGTCGCTTGATTGCTCTGACTGCCAATGTTGCTTTCATTCAGGATCAACAAGGAACTGTAAAGCAAGTCAAGATTGGCGGTGAAATATATCTAGGATATTTATCGAAAATCGACCTCGATAAAGGCGAAGCGCAATTTCTGATGAATCGCGGTGGAATCACCGACACATACATTTTACAACTCAAATCTTCTGGAAAAGGTAGAAAATGAAAATTCAACCCAAATCCCGACATTTTAGCCACTTCTCAAGCATTGTCCTGTTCCTAATGTTTATACATTTAGTAGCGACGATTTCATTTGCCCAGAAACTCCCGGTTGCCCTGACCAACAATCCTGAACAAATGGTATCGTTTCCACCAACAGCCAGTTTTGAACAGGTTGTACAAATCCTAAGTATCATGGCAACTAAGTTCGAGAATAAAGTCATCATTGATCCAACCGGTCAAAAAGGTCCAATCAATATCGAAATCCCGCCATGCCACTGGCTTAAAGCGCTACAAATTCTACTAAACGCTTACGATCTAGAATATGCCGATAAGGGTTCTTATTTAGAAATCATCAAACCAGCCGATTCCGAAAGCAAACCTAAGGCGCAACAGCCTTCACAAACCGGGCCGTCAGGTAAAGTACCGATAACAAAGGATAGCCGAGAAATTGAAATCTCCGCCATTTTTTTCCAAGGCGATCAGCGGTTTCTTGCTGAATCCGGAATCGATTGGTCGGTGATAGCTGACAAATCTAATATCGACATTAAAACTCTTGCAGGAACAGCCGTATCTCAGGAATTCTTTTCACTGTCTTCCAAATATCGCGATCTTAAAGGTTTGTTGAACATCGAAGGATTGCTTAAGACATTCGAGGCAATGAACATCGGAGAGATCATCGCTCGCCCAACGATAATGGTTCTCGACGGGACTGAAGGTTTGATTCAAGTTGGCGGTTCTTTTTCAATCAAACAAAATGATTTCGCCGGTAATACAATCGATAAATTTTTTGATTACGGTACAATCCTTGAAGTAACTCCTCAGGTCATAATCGACCAAGGAGTGACCTTTATCCACCTAAAGATTCGAGCCGAACGCAGTTCCGCGACGCCGGGTGCGGTTAGCACGACAATGGACAAGCAGGTAGCTTCAACCGATGTTCTTTTGGTCAACGGCGAGCAAACCGCCATTGCTGGTTTATATGCCGAGGAAAAATCGACTGTTCGGAAAGGAATTCCCGGAGTAAAAGATCTCCCTTGGTGGGTTTTAGGATTGCGATACTTAACCGGCTACAACTCGGTTGACAGAACAAAAAAGGAATTGGTCATCGTTTTAAAAGCTGAATTGGTACCAACTTTAGAAGACCGCGTCCGCGCTAAAAAAGAGAATTTAGAAGAAACTATCGAGCGACAGCGGGAAAAATACCCAACGGAAAATATTCCGCATTAATCCCACCACTTAAGGCTATTGACCGATTTTGGACTTTCTCCAGTAGAAGAAACATACGAATCGATCATTTGAATTGCCTCACTACTAAAGTAAAAGGTATCGTTTCCCTTGATTGAAATTGTCGCAGTAGGAGCGCCGAGCAATAACGCTCCATAAATACTGGAATTTCCTTTACTTGTTATATCCGCGTTAGCATCACCGGTGATGATAACGATTCCATACCACCTAACGTGTCCTTTAAATATAACACCTTCTGCAATCAATACGCCGTATCCGGTAAGATTCCCCGAAATCGTACATTCACCTGAGATATCAACGACAACAGGTGATAAAGGACTTCCCAATGTCACATTACCAAAATCATCGCATGAAGTCAAAACATAATCAGCGACGGACTTATAAGCCTCTGCTAAAGATTGGATTTCTTCCTGAGTAGTTTCATCAAAAAGCGCAACACTCGGTGAAGTCCCTTGGCCCTGAATTTTAGTCGAACCCTCATATTCGTTCATCAAACTCACACTATCATCCTCTTCCGAAACGGTTACACCGGGAAGGTCATCCGATAGCCCGGTCGTTCCGTCTATGTTAGTATCCGAACCATAAATGTGAGAATTCCCGATGATTGACAAGGCGATTGAGTTTGTACATGCCCCCACTGCCGCAGGAATAACCGGGAGTAACAAATTTCGACTCCAGAAAGTAACAGAACTTGTATATGTCTGTTCTCCTGCTTGGGTTGTCACTGTTATTGATACGCTATCCTCAATAGCACTTGAATCATGCGCAAGATTTGTAATCGTTCCAGTAAATGAACCCCCCAGCCACGAATCCTTTGATATGATCGTATCAGAGTATCCGTAATTTGAATGAAGTAACATCAAATAATCAATCGCACTGTTGGCTATTTGTCGAGCTATCACTTTTTCCGTATACTCGATCGAATTTTCTTCCGCGATCTGGGCTGTCCGATTCATCCGAATAGATATATACCCGAAAATAACGATGAATCCAAGTACAATGATCAGTGTCGAACGGCCCATTTACTTTCGTAAATTAAAGTA
>PEYN01000148.1 GCA_002774355.1 Candidatus Marinimicrobia bacterium CG08_land_8_20_14_0_20_45_22
ATTTAAACCCTAAGATGAGAAATCTAAAAAAATATTTTCACACAGAAACAATTTGATTTTCGGCGCGCTTTAATATAGATTGAATTAGTTGTTGAATTGATGAAATGAGGAGCACTAAATGATGAGAACCGCCAATCCGGCGCTCAACGCAAAGACGTTCGTCGGATTAAGACCTTATGAAGCAGAAACCGTCATGACCATTCAGGGCGCGGTCAACAAGACGGCGATTTTACTTCTATTGACGTTGGTTTCGGCGAGTTATACTTGGAAACTATTTTTTAACGCCTGGGATCCGGCGGTCGTCACGCCGTGGCTGATTGGCGGCGCGGTCGGCGGATTCATTTTCAGCCTGATCACGATTTTTAAAAAAGAATCCGCGCGGATTACGGCTCCGATCTACGCTCTGCTGGAAGGACTTTTTCTCGGCGGCATTTCCGCAGTATTCGAGGCGAAGTTCAAGGGCATTGTCATTCAGGCGGTGGCGTTGACTTTCGGGACGCTTTTCGTCCTGTTGTTTCTGTACAAATCGCGCATCATTAAGCCGACGGAAAATTTCAAGTTGGGAATCGTCTCGGCTACGGGCGCGATCGCTCTGCTTTATCTTGTGTCGATCGTTTTAGGATTTTTTGGTATTAACGTCGGCTTCATTCATTCGTCCGGCGCGCTGGGAATCGGATTCAGCCTGTTTGTCGTAGCAATTGCCGCGTTAAATCTCGTGCTGGATTTCGACTTTATCGAAAGTGGAGCAGCACAAGGCGCTCCGAAATATATGGAATGGTACGCGGCTTTCGGGCTGATGGTGACGCTCGTCTGGCTGTACATCGAAATTCTGAGACTTTTGGCAAAATTAGCCGACCGAAGATAGTTCGGTCGTATCAATTGGGAGGTGAACATGTCTGATTTATTGAAGAAAATTCTGTACGCGGGAATCGGCGCCGCCGCGGTGACGAAAGAAAAAGCGGAAGAGATCGTCGAGGAATTGGTGAAAAAAGGCGAAATCACAAAAGACGAAAGCAAGAAAGCGCTCGCCGATGTTCTCAAATCTGTCGAGAAACGCAAGGGCGATGTCGAAATATTCGTCAAAGAAGAAATTTCTAAAGGATTGAAAAAGCTGGATATTCCGACGCGCGAAGAATTTGACGAACTCAAGAAAAAGGTCGAAGCGCGCACGAAGAAAAAATAGCCGTATGCATTCATGAAATTGCCATCCGTCTCGCGGACATTCCGTCACATCCGGCGCTATAACCAAATCCTTTCCGTTCTTTTGAAGTACGGCTTTACGGATGTTGTCGATATCGCCCGCCAGGATCTGGTTGTTCGGTTTGGTGAAAAATTCTTACCGCGACTAAAAACGCGAATAGCCGAAGGACAGTCGCGCGGCGAACGGTTGACCAGCGCCGTCGAAGAACTCGGTCCGACATTCATCAAAATGGGACAAATCCTTAGTCTCCGGCCGGATTTGATTCCTGTTGAAATCGCCTACGAACTTCAGAAACTTCAGGATAAGGTTTCTCCCACTCCTTTTCCCGAAATTGAAAAAGTCGTTCGGGAAGAACTGAAAACCGATCCGGCGGAGATTTTCCGGGAGATCGATCCGGAGCCACTCGCCGCCGCCTCGATCGCGCAGGTTCATCGCGCCGTCCTCAAATCCGGCGAACAGGTCGTTCTCAAGGTTCAGCGTCCGAGCGCACGGGCGATCATCGACGTGGATATTGAAATCCTGACCGATTTCGCCGGAATATTAAGCAAATATCTTCAGGAAAAGATCGCGCAGGATCCGGTACTGATCGTTCGGGAATTCGATCAATCGATTCACCGTGAACTGGATTTTTTCAAAGAAGGTAGGAACATCGATCGTTTCAGACGTTGTTTCGAAGACGAGCCAACAATCTTCATACCGAAATTTTACAGCGAGTTCAGCACGGAACGGCTTTTAGTCATGGATTATGTCGATGGAATTAAGGCATCCGAAATCGAAGCGCTCGATCTTGCCGGTTTGAATCGAAAGGAAATCGCGCGTCGTGGAACGCATCTGAGTTTCCGGCAAATTTTTGATTTTGGCTTTTTCCACGCCGATCCGCATCCCGGCAACATAATGGTTTTGGAGAACAACGTAATCGCTCCACTGGATTACGGAATGGTCGGGCAGATCGATGATGATACAATCGACGGAATCGGAGACTTATTAGTCGGCATTTTCAAGAAAGAACCGAAGCGCACTATCCGTGCATTTTCGCGACTTGGAATCACGGATGTGAAAACGAATACTTCGGCGCTTTCGCTTGATATTGAAGCGCTTGCCGATACTTATCTTGGCATTCCGCTGAAAGATTTACAATTCAGTGCAGTTCTTTCCGAATTCATCGGGATTGTTCGGAAATATCGTTTGCGGCTTCCGCCTCATCTTTCGCTGGCGTTGAAGGCAATTATAACGGCGGAAGGATTGGCGAGAACGCTTTGCCCGGAGTTTGATTTTATGGAGGAACTCAGGCCTTTCGTTAATAGGATCATCACTCGCCGATATAATTTTATGCGGAAGGCGCGCCAAGGAATACTGTTTCTGGAAGATTTTTCAAGCCTTGTCGGTGAGTTTCCGGACAAAATGCGAACGATTATGGATAATGCCGCGGACGGAAAATTTACGATAAGATTCGAGCATCATAATCTAGAGCCGGTCGTTCGGGAATTCAGCCGCGCGGCGAACCGGCTCTCGTCGGCATTAATTATTACGGCGCTGATTCTTGGTTCGTCGTTTTTAATTCAGGTTGCCGCAGGACCGAAACTTCTCGGCTATCCGATGTTCGGGACTATTGGCTATTTATTCGCGGGCATTCTGGGCGTTAAATTGATTGTTGATGTTATCCGAGACCGAAAATCGAAATAGATAAAATTATTGGATGATATGCGATGAAAAATCGTAGTAAAGTAAGATTTCTAACATTTTATATCAAGGAGTCAGGAAGTGAAGTGGAAAATTAGTCTATCGATTGCGCTGTTGGCGACAGCGCTCTTTTCGCAAGATGAAATTGCAAAAACAACCGTTATAAACATTGGTGACACTCTGCCGTCATTCTCGGTAACAACCATTGACGGAAAAATACTGAATTCGGGTGATCTGATTGGGAAAGTAATGATCGTTGCATTTTTTACGATGTGGTGCGGGTCGTGTGACGAAGAGATGCCTCGTATTGAAACCGACATCTGGCAAAAGTACCGGAATAATGGCTTGGCGATCTTAGCGGTTGGCAGGGAGCACAAAGCAGAAGAATTAATCAAGTATGCGCAAGAAAGAGGATTCACTTTTCCAATAGCGCCCGATCCCGAGAGGAAGGTCTATAACCTTTTTGCGTCGAGGCAAATTCCACGCGCCTTTTTGGTTGATAAAACTGGAAAAATAATTGATCAGACCTGCGGATTTGATGAGGAAGAATTTGGTCGTTTAACTGCGGCTGTAAAAGAAGCGCTGGAAGGCAAGTAAAGACGTTTACTTATCGAAATGTCGTCTCGCTGACACATTTTCTTGAAACAGGGATGCCGACTTATCCCGGCGATACACCGTCGCCGCGCATCGAAAGTTATTTCAGTCCGCTCGGTAAAGATATCACGATGTCAGAGATTCATATTGGGTCGCATTTCGGGACGCATATTGATGCGCCGCGTCATTTTTATCCAAATGGAAAAATGTTAAGTGATTTTGCGCCGGAACGATTTGTTGGGAATGCGATTTGTTTAAAGAAACCGTCAGGCGAACCTGTTCCGATTGATTTAACTGACGGTGAGGTGAGAAATATTCGGGAAATAAAACCATCGTGGATTTTAATTCATACCGGGTTTGATAAAAATTGGTTGGCTAAGCGGTATTTTCATGAACACCCGTACCTTTCCGATAATTTTGCCCGAAAGATTGTCGATTTGAGACTGTCGGGCGTTGGCATCGATTTTCCAAGCGCCGATTCGGCAACATCAGAGCAGGATAATTTCCCGGTTCATCATATTTTGATGAAGGCGGAAGTGCTTATTCTGGAAAACCTCACTGGTCTGGAAAAATTGCCGGACAGCGACTTCTTTTTGGCGGCACTGCCGATGAATTTAAAGGCGGAAGCCGCGCCGACGCGAGTGATTGGAATATTTTAAGTGAACTAACTGTTGCATTTGAACCAGTCTCTTCTTAAAATAGGGGCGGTTATGGCTTCAGTTTTAATTATAGACGATGACCGCGGCATTGGAACCATTCTGCAGGAAGTACTTTCTGCAGAAGGGCATGATGTAACGGCGCTGATTTCCGCCGAAGATGGGATGAGTTTTTTAAAAGTCGATGAACCAGACTTGATTCTTCTGGATTTACAGCTTCCGGGTATGAGCGGCATCGAGTTTCTTGAAAAATTTCAGGACAAGCGCGATCAGATTCCGGTTATCATTATCACGAGTAGCGGTGATGTTCAGACGGCTGTCCGGGCAATGAAACTTGGCGCGTCGGATTATATCAAGAAACCGTTCAATATTGAAGAAATTGTCCTCATCATTCAAAAAGTGTTGGATAGCAAGACGAAAGATGAGCATCTTGCATATCTCCGCGGTAAAAACGAGATTTCCGAAAGCGAAAAAATCGTCGGCGAAAGCTCTGAAATCAAAAGCGTGTTTCAATTTATTCAGCACGTTGCAACGACAATCAAAACGACTGTTCTGATTCGCGGTGAAACCGGAACGGGAAAAGAACTAGTTGCAAAAGCAATCCACTACATCAGTAACCGCGCGAAAAAACCGTTTATTGAAATCAACTGCTCGGCGTTTCAGGAAACATTGCTGGAAGCGGAACTTTTTGGATATGAACCTGGCGCTTTCACCGATGCCCGACAGAGAAAAAGAGGACTTCTTGAAATCGCGGATCACGGGACATTTTTCTTGGATGAAATCGGCGACATGTCCATGGGACTTCAATCGAAAATTCTGAAGGTCATCGAAAAACAGTGCTTTCGTCGAGTTGGCGGGACGAAAGAGATCAGCGTCGATACACGGATTATCAGCGCAACGTCGCGCGATCTCGAAAAGAACATAGTTAATCACACTTTCCGCGAAGATTTGTTTTACCGGTTGAATGTAGCCTCGATTTACATCCCGCCGCTTAGGCAACGCGAGGGCGACGTTTTATTGCTTGCAGAACATTTTTTAAGGATTTTTAATACTGAGTTCAAAAAGAACATCCAGGGATTTACGAACGAAGCAAAGAGCCGGTTAGTCGCTCATTCATGGCCGGGAAATGTCCGCGAACTGAAAAATGTTATCGAGCGGGCGGTTTTATTTGAGACGGAAAAGGTTATTACGCTAAAACACCTGAATGTTCCTAAGAAAGAAATCATTCGTCCAGAGATGGAGATTTTAAAATCAGATTGGGTGGAATTACCACAGGTGGGCGTATCACTCTCGAATATTGAAAAAGAGTTAATCCAAAAAGCAATTATTCAAACAAACGGCAATCAAACACGGGCGGCAAAACTTCTC
Source organism: Candidatus Marinimicrobia bacterium CG08_land_8_20_14_0_20_45_22 (assembly GCA_002774355.1). Classification (NCBI taxonomy): domain Bacteria; kingdom Pseudomonadati; phylum Fidelibacterota; species Fidelibacterota bacterium CG08_land_8_20_14_0_20_45_22. The sequence continues at coordinate 5,500 of PEYN01000148.1, forward strand.
AATATTACAAGGGAAACGCTCAAATACCGCATGCGGAAACACCGGATCAGCAGACAAGTTAAACCGATTTCAATTTAACGCGGCTGGTTGATATGAACCAGTTTGCCGGTTTAAATTAACCAACATGTCATTCATGAGACACTGATCAATAATTAAAAAAAAGATCATAAAAGGAGTGTTTTAAAATCAGTTATCGTCCGGCTTCAGACGAGAAGCGCAAGTTCCAACGAAGATAGATCACCTAAGAGAAAAGAGATTTGACATTGTTGGTATAAATTTTGTACCTTTCACTGTGCTATTCGACGTTTCAATTTGTGATTATATGAGAGGTGTAAAATGAGATCGAAGAGTTTGTTTTGGGTTGTTTTCATGATTTCCGTTCTGGGAATCGTTTTCTTCTCCGGTTGTAGCAAAAATTCGTTGACCGCTCCCGAAGTGGCTGAAAATCCGACCATTGAGAAGGGTGTTGCATCTGAATCGATCCAGTGGGTTCAGTGGAAACAGGACGCCGTGGACGCATTGGCAAAAAAACCATTGTGGGGATACGATCAAGATAAAATCAAAAGGGAAGTTGGCGGTATTGTTGGCGGATTTATGACCTTCAACAATATGGTTGAAGTACCGCCCTTCGCTTTTGAAGAGCGTCATCGTGACATCACCGTCAGCGTGGTCAGAGATAATGAAGACGAAAATATCGGCGCGGCTGTTGATTTTCTTCCCAGTCAGAAATTTGACAAAGATGTACGGGTAACTCTTTCCTACGCATATCTCGCTTTCGATGGCGATCCGGAAGACCTGTGCGTTTATTGGCTCGACGAAGAGAGCAACACGTGGGTCGAAGTTGCGAATTCCGAAGTGAATCTGGAAGTGCAGACGATTTCGGTTTACGTGAATCATTTTACGCGTTATGGGTGGGGATTGAATCCCGAACCGTGACCTTGTTGGACGTAATTAACGATGTAGCATAGTCGATAGAAATATGAACAAACAACTACTGAAAGAAATTATATCTCTTGCCGTTGCTCGATGCGGGGAAGACTTCTCTAAGAAAATCGACGCGCTTCGACGCGAAAGGGAACGTGTCTTGCAAAATATTTGGAGGGAAGACACGCTTCCCGAAAAGTTAGTTGGCGCGCAAAAAGAAAGGCTTTTTCGGAATATTGAATTCGATACTGCGATCTACCATGCAGACAAATATCTTCCGGAGTT
>PEYN01000149.1 GCA_002774355.1 Candidatus Marinimicrobia bacterium CG08_land_8_20_14_0_20_45_22
CAACCGTTCCGAATCGTCCGTCAATCTCCGCAACTGGTCTCTCAAACACGCTTCATCCACGATTTATCAAATAACAGACTCAACGATCGCCATCGCGTCGAAATCGTTTGCCGTTGTGACTGCCAGTGAAAATACCGGCTACGAAATTCCGTCCGGCATTCCGGTCATCGTTCCCGGTTCTTTTCCGGCGCTGACCAATTCGGCGGATTCAATCATCATCATTGACGCCGCCGGACAACGGATCGATGCGCTCAGATACGTATCCGCCTGGGGCGTCCAAACCGGTAAGTCGCTCGAACGCATCGACCCTAACGAAAAAAGTTCAGACCGATCGAACTGGAAACAGTCGAAAGATGTTCTGAATGCAACGCCCGGTAGTCCGAACTCCGTCTTAGTCCAGGAATTTGACGCGGCCTTGGATTCGGTTTTTATTCCGAAAAATGAACATCCGGTCGTCATCGGCAAGCCTGTCCAAATTAGCGTCGCCGTACGGAATGCCGGTTTGCAGACTATTGATTCAATGAACATAGAAATACAAATTTTCAACGAATTTTCAATTCTGGATACAATCATCCCGATCTCGCGGGCGCTGGCTCCCGGTGAAAATCAGACGGAATTCCTTTCCTTTCAGCCCAAGAAAGGTGGCGTATTTTTATTATTGGCTGTCGTTTTATTGAAATCGGATGGCGATTCAAGCAACGATTCCGCCACCTGTTCGCTACCGATCGGTTATCCGACGCAAAGTGTCGTCATCAATGAGATCATGTATTCGCCGATTTCAGGAGGATCGGAATGGTTTGAGATATTGAACCGTTCTTTGTTCCCGATCGATCTGAATCGCTGGCAATTTCGGGATGGCGGAGGAAAATGGTTGCTTTTGTGCGATTCGTCGCAAATGATCGAGCCTTCAGGTTTTTTCATCGTTGCGGCGAAAGTCGATTTCCTAAACGACAATCCGGATTTTTCAGGAAACATCTTGTTTCCGGTGGTTTTCCCAAATTTGAATAACACATCAGATTCGCT
>PEYN01000150.1 GCA_002774355.1 Candidatus Marinimicrobia bacterium CG08_land_8_20_14_0_20_45_22
GCTTGAGCGGAGCGAAACCGTGGTGTGAATTCCGTCGTCTGCGACGACGAGTCCCGATATGATCGGGACACTCCATAATAGCAAATAGTCTAATCCCCAACACAACGAACTGAGAAACCGCCCTGCTTACCGTCGTAGTAGCCACGGGCCACGCTCGAACCATTGCAACTCAGACCTCGGCCCCACGCGCCGTAACTACTGCTCTCCGCAGCCGACCACCAGTACCCGCTGCCACCAACGTAGCCGCACGCCCCACTGCCGTACCGGTAGCCGCCGGGCAACGCCAAAAATCCGCTTTCGTTCGTGGCGCCGGTGTTCGGAGTTTGCCAATGTGTCGTTCCCATCTCCTTCATTTTACCAACTGCTACAGATTCTCCGCCCAGATAATCAACCAATGTTTGCCATTCGGCATCTGTTGGCACATGCCAGCCGGTAGGAGCAATGTTGCGGCTATCATTGACAGCGTACCAGTTATACAGACGACCATAAGTGATCACATTATTTACGTCGTTATTATAGTCGCAATAAGCGCCGGTCGAGAGATTAGACCATGCCGTATTATCCGTTATATTGGGTATCTCAGCGCCGTTGCGGTAGTGTGTTACTTTCAGGTTCTCTGCCATCCACCACTGTTCGCCGATCTTAACCGTTTGATATGTATTGCCGTCTATATCGGTTACGGTATCAGTATCCTTTGAACTAGTGGGATCTTTTTCACAACTAAAGAACATGAAAAATGCAATCCCAATAAACATTGCAAAAGACAGTCTTTTCATCATAGTAATCCTCTATTTGATTTTAGATTAATCCTTTTAAAATAGATCATTTACCCGACCATTGTATCTAATAGCTTTCAACATTTCTCATTCCGTCTGCACTGTTATTTGTCAAATTAAACCAGTTTTCGTTCCGATTCGTCGGGACCAAACTGGTTTCGGAACATATCGGTTTCGGATAATCAAAACCATCGAGGAATCTTAACCACGAATAAACACAAATATATGATGTTGTGTCAGGTCCTCAGACCTGACACGATCTGACACGATTCCCCCTACCACTGAATTTCATCAATTTCCATCTTTCCGGCAGTTCCTGTGAGATAAAATCCGGCGCTAGAATATGGATAGTCCTCCGCCTTTGATACCAAACCAGCCCGCACCGGATTGTCATGGACATAATTCAGTTTCGTCGCTAATATTTTACCTGATACCATAATCACCTTATCACTGCGGTTCATCCATAATTTAAATTCCTGTCCGGCTCGTTTGCCATTAATTAAAAATCTCTCCAGAAATGGTGAATTCATATCCTCTAAGCACATATGTATTCGCACCGACGTGAATTTCTTCAAATCACGCATGACATCGGAAATACTCGTTTCGGCATTTAAATGCAGGATCAGATGAATATGATGAGGCATGATGACATAGGCGTTGAGTCGAAATGCGTATTTTTTCCGATAAAATCCCAAATTATCATAAAGGATTTCCGGTACTCCGGGTTGAGTCAGCACCGGTTGGAAATCGACTACTGTCGTCGTGACAAAATAGGTTGCTTCTTCATGGTCTATTTTAAAACGTAGTCCCATCTTTTTACCTGTACTGATTGTCACTCTCCGTCAGGTCTGAGGACCTGACGGAACATGTGGATAGGTTCTCGCCGTGATGTTGTGTCGGGTCCTTGCCGTGTTGTTGTGTCGGGTCCTCAGACCTGACACACTTTACCCGATAACCGTTTCTCATTGTTCTCGATATTCCCATTCTGTCTGCACTATGATTTTTCTGATTATAGGATTGACTATGATTTTTATATCGCGCACGCCCGTAATCATAGTCTTCATTCAATCATTCCAATCATAGTTCGAGACTGTTTTTCTATCTGCGTCATTTGCTCACACCTGACACGTGTAACCTTGATCCGTCAGGTTTGAGAACCTGACGGAACTTGAAGTGCTATTTTGCTAATATCAATTTTTTCATTATTCTATCAGAACCAGATTTCAGTTCCAGTATATACAATCCAGAAGCAATTACACTCCCGAAATTATTTGTACCATCCCATTGAATCTGATGATAACCTGCCGGAAGCCGATCTTTAGCCAGTGTCTTAATTTTTTGTCCGGTAATGGAATAAATAGTAACCGTTGCTAATCCAGATTCCGGTAAGCCGTACTTAATAGTCGTAACAAGGTTAAAAGGATTAGGATAATTATCGCTCACGGTTAATTGTTTTGGGATGGAAAGATCCAGAGTAAGTTCATCTACAATGACCGTGTGAATATCAGTTGCAGTACTGCCTTTTGAATCGGTAACTGTGCATTTCAGAGAAAAATTATATGATGGTCCAAAAGTAATACTCTGATCTCCCTCCCTATCTTCCAAATAATACCATGTACCAACCGGAGGAAGTTTTGCACCCGGCACTGATTTTTCCAGAGGCTCAATTTCTCCGTCATATCTGTACCACCACTGATAATTTGAATATGTTCCACTGCCGCCTGATGGATTCGCCGTAAAGGTGCCGGTTTCACCGTTCGATAAATAGGTTGGTCCGGATATGGTTATCGATAATGGAACGGGTACTCCGAGAACGGTATATGCCCAGGTTACGTTCGAGGCAGTTGTTGGGAAATAGCCGAGATAAGTCCCGGAAATGGTCCACACCTTATAGATGTAAGTTTTTAACGTAGCACTGGAGTTTGTAGAAGACACCTTATCACACCAGCCCATTCCGAAGTTTGGGCTTTCATTGGAGAATCCATTTGTAGCAACACCCCGGCCCCAAACATATGGTGAACTTTGAAAAACTTGTCCGAAATTTACTGATTTTCTAATTTCATAACGCTTAACAGTATATATACCATCCGACAAGCCTTCTACGCCGAACAGCGCTGTACTGTAAGTTCCGGTACTGCTGTATGAACTACCGCCGGAGGCTGACAGGTGATTTATGGTATAAGGCGAACGCAAGTAATCCAATGCCTTTTTGGCATTGACACGACCATAACCAAGATATTGATTCCAACCCGGATATTGTGTTACATTTGCATCGTCGACAGAAATTTGAATAATATGTTCGATGTCGTCATTGTAGAGATTTGAGTTATAACCCTTTAAGAGTGAGGCAATACCAGAAACTTGAGCGGTAGCCATCGAAGTGCCCGAGATCTTTTCATAGGAGTTTCCTCTCCAGGTTGATTGAATTGAACGTTGTTCACCAAGATAACCATCACCCCCGGGAGCCGATACATCAATATGATTTCCATAATTAGAATAATTGGCTTTTATATCGTTGTAATTAGTCGCTCCTACAGCAATCATACCTTGTCCAAATGCAGCCGGATAATAGGGAGTATCTGTACTATCATTACCCATAGATGCTACCGCGGCAGTATTCATTTTATAGGCATACGCTAATGCGATTCGCAAGGTTGTGCTATAGCTTGAGCCTCCATAACTATTATTTAATATATTAGCCCCGCTATTTACCGCACTTACAATTTTATTATAGGCGACATCGTCTCCAGCATACACGCAGTAATAGCCACTAAATATTTTCTTGGAAATTATCAGGGCATTTGCATCTACACCCTTTACTTTACCGACGTTTCCGTGTATAGCTGCGGCAATACCGGCGACATGGGTTCCGTGGGAATGTCCATCATAAGGATAACTTTCCGGCGTATCTCCACTTGATTTGCCATTTAGATCATCGTGACTGGTTTCTACGCCTGTATCAATGACACCAATTTTTACCGATGAACTTCCTGTATAGATAGACCATGCTTCCGGAGCATCAATATCTGCATCCGAAGTTCCTCCGGTCTGCCCGGTATTGTTTAAATGCCATTGATTGGAATAGTAGTCATCTGTTTGGATTTGCATATTAGAATGTTTTTCGGCAAATATAACACTTGGTTCTTTTGAAAGCAGAGAGATAGCACTGTCTATATCGGCTTTATCGTTAAAAATAAAACGAAATATTCTCGAAATTTGTGGTATTCCAACTTTTACACCATCTTCTCGTACTTTTATCGTATCGCTATCCAAAGCATCTGGAAATGCCTTAGCGATTGACTTCAAATCAAGCTTTTCCAGAGTATTTTTCAATTGTTTTGAGGTAATATCAAGCGATGCGGGATTTTTCTCTTCCGATGAATTTGGGAAATTCAAAGAGTCCTGTGATATGTAAATCAGAATCTCTCTTTCCAAATTACGTTCCTGAGAATAGATCGGTACTACTGCAAAACAAACCGTTATACATATGCTCCCAAAAATGAGCGCTTTAGATAAAGTTGAATTTTTCATAGTAACATCCTTTTCATTTAAAGTTGAAAAATTTAAGTAGATGACCATTCATAAATTTTTGCAAATCATCTCATAGGACATCACCTCCTGAATGATATTTTCATATCACTGACTAAGTACATCCCCATTGAAAAAAGTGAGTTGTTTTTTGTTATTTCCATCTACATCCATAGTCCAAAGAGTTCCGTGATTTCTAAGAAAATCTTCGATATCCGATCCTCTTGGTTTAAACCCGATATATACGATAGCGCTATTGTCT